>DASRQP010000136.1:0-5564 GCA_035696585.1 Candidatus Acidiferrales bacterium
CAGCGCCATCATGACCATCAAGCCCGGTGCGGGCGGCACGGAATCGCAGGACTGGGCCGAAATGCTCATGCGTATGTATCTTCGCTGGACGGAAAGTAAAAACCTCCGTGCCACGGTCATCGATTCCACTCCCGGCGAAGAGGCGGGCCTGAAATCCGTCACCCTGCGCATCGAAGGCGAAAACGCTTTTGGTTTGCTGCAAGGAGAAACCGGCGTGCATCGCCTTGTGCGCATTTCGCCGTTCGACCAGGCCGCCCGCCGTCATACTTCCTTTGCCTCGGTCTTTGTCATCCCGGAAATTGACGACCGTATCGACATTGTCATCAAGCCCGACGAGCTTCGTATCGACACGTTTCGCGCCGGCGGTCACGGCGGCCAGAACGTCAACAAAGTCGAATCGGCGGTGCGCATCACGCATCTTCCGTCGGGCATCGTTGTTCAGTGCCAGAACGAGCGCAGCCAGCACAAAAATCGTGAAATCGCAATGAAGGTCTTGAAGTCCCAGCTTTATGAGCGCGAAATTGACAAGCGCCGCGAGGTCACGCGCAAGCTCGACGAGTCCAAGCCCGAAATCAGTTTCGGCAGCCAGATTCGCTCCTACGTTTTGCAGCCCTACCAGTTGGTGAAGGACCACCGCACCAAAGTCGAGCAGGGCGACGTCGAGCGCGTCCTCAACGGCGACCTCGACAAATTCATCCGTGCCTACCTGCTCTCCCGCCGCAGCGGCAGTGACGGCACAAGCGCAGCCAAGAACTAGCGGTGCAAGAAGTTGCAATTCCTTGCATTTCGGCCCGCTTCTGTCAAAGATCCGCCGAACTTATGGCCCGCGAAAGTCTGGCTCACGGCGCATTTAATGCCATTCGGCCCGCCAATAAGCCGTTTCCGTGCAAGGCGTTGACACGGCCTTGGCCCCATGCTACGGTTTTTGTTTGTATTTCCCGCTGTATCAGGCGCTTGGGCCACTAATTTGCCTGCCAAATAGCCGAAGGAGAATGTTTTGACACGCGCAGAAGAGAGAATCCTGTTCACTTCCGAATCTGTCACCGAAGGTCACCCCGACAAGATTGCCGACCAGATTTCCGATGCCATCCTTGATGCCGTAATGAAAGACGACCCCATGGGCCGCGTCGCCTGCGAGACGCTGGTCACCACTGGCCTCGTCGTCATCGCCGGCGAAATCACCACGAACACCTACGTCGATTTCGCAGGTGTCGCACGCGACGTGATTCGTGACGTCGGCTACACGCGCGCGAAATATGGCTTCGACGCCGAGACTTGCGGCGTCATCTGCACTGTCAAGAAGCAGTCTGGCGACATTGCCATGGGCGTCGATACCGGCGGCGCCGGCGACCAGGGGCTGATGTTCGGCTTCGCGTGCGACGAGACGGAAGAGCTGATGCCCATGCCCATCCAACTCGCGCATCGCCTCACGCAGCGCCTCGCCGAGGTTCGCAAAGCTGGAATCGTCGACTTCCTCCGCCCGGATGGCAAATCGCAAGTCACTGTCGAATATATCAATGGCCGCCCCGCTCGGGTCGATTGCGTCGTGATCTCCACGCAGCACAGCGAATCCGTTTCCAACAAAGATCTTCACCAAGCCATCCTGAACGAAGTTATTCGTCCCGTTGTGCCCACGAAAATGATGGACAAGGAAACGCGCGTCCACATCAATCCCACCGGACGCTTCGTCGTCGGCGGGCCGATGGGCGACGCGGGTCTCACGGGCCGTAAAATCATTGTCGACACATACGGCGGCTACAGCCGTCACGGCGGCGGCGCGCTTTCGGGCAAAGATCCGACCAAGGTTGACCGCTCCGCTTGCTACATGGCGCGTTACATTGCGAAGAACCTCGTCGCTGCTGGAGTCGCCCGCAAGCTCGAAGTTCAGCTTGCTTACGCCATCGGCGTTGCCGAACCTGTCTCCGTGATGGCCGACACCTTCGGCACCGGGACGATCCCCGACGCGCAAATCACCGCGCTGATTCGCAACACTTTCAAACTGACGCCGCGCGGCATCATCGAAACGCTGAATCTACGCCGGCCGATTTATCGCGAGACCGCTTCGTATGGCCACTTCGGCCGTTCCGGCGAGGGTTTCACGTGGGAGCTTACCGACCGCGCCGACGCGATTCGCAAGGAAGCGGGCCTGCCCAGCGTCGCCGTCGCCTCCGATTAGTTGTTGTCTTTGTAGCGCAGAGCTTCGCATTTTGAAGTTCTGCGGCCTTTGGTTTTAGTTGTCATTCTGACGAATCCCGATGCTTTCAATCGGAATGACAAGGAATCTGATTGTTTAATGTGAACACCATCCGAACGTAATTCTTTTTGGGAGACGCACTCGTGGAAACAGCAACCAAAATGTCTGGCGACGTGAAAGACCTTGCCCTGTCCGACAAGGGCCGCCGCAAAATCGAATGGGCCAATCAGCAGATGCCCGTTCTGCAGCTGATTCGCAAGCGCTTCATCAAGGAAAAGCCGCTCAAGGGCATTCGCATGTCCGCGTGCCTGCACGTCACCAGCGAAACGGCCAACCTGGCCATCACTCTGCGTGACGGCGGCGCCGACGTCGTCCTGTGCGCCTCGAATCCGCTCTCCACGCAGGACGAAGTCGCCGCCTGCCTCGCGAAGGACTACGCCATCCCGACCTTCGCCATCAAGGGCGAAGACAATCCCACGTACTACGCGCACATCAATGCGGCCATCGAGCATCACCCGCAAGTCACGCTCGATGACGGCGCGGATCTCGTCACCATGCTGCTCACCAAGCATCCCGAGTTAGTTCCCAACGTCATCGGCGGCACGGAAGAAACCACCACTGGTGTCATCCGCCTTCGCGCCATGGCCAAGGACGGCACGCTCGCCTATCCGATCATCGCCGTCAATGACGCGCTCACCAAGCACCTCTTCGACAATCGCTACGGCACGGGCCAGTCCACGCTCGACGGAATCATTCGCGCCACGAATCTGCTTCTCGCGGGCATGAACATCGTTGTCGCGGGTTACGGTTGGTGCGGACGCGGCGTCGCCATGCGCGCCAAAGGCATGGGTGCCAACGTCATCATCACCGAAATCAATCCCACGAAAGCCATCGAAGCCATCATGGACGGCTTCCGCGTAATGCCCATGCACGAAGCCGCGAAGATCGGCGAAATTTTCGTCACCGTCACGGGCAACAAGTCCGTGCTGGCCGCCGACCACTTCGAAAAAATGCGCGACGGCGCCGTCATGTGCAACTCGGGCCACTTCAACGTGGAGATCGACATTCCCGCGCTCGAACGATTGGCCAGCTCGCACCGCGAAGTGCGTCCATTCGTCGAAGAATACGTCATGCGCGACGGCCGCAAACTGCACTTGCTCGGTGAAGGCCGCCTCATCAATCTCGCCGCCGCTGAAGGCCACCCCGCTGTCGTCATGGACATGAGCTTCGCCAATCAAGCCCTCTCCGTCGAGCACTTGATCAAGCACGCGAGCAAACTCAAGAAACAGGTCTACGCCGTCCCCGAGGAAATCGACACGCAAATCGCGCGCCTCAAACTCGAATCCCTCGGCACCCAAGTCGACAAGCTCACCCCCGAGCAGGAGCAATACCTGGCCTCCTGGAACGAAGGCACTTAAGGGCGGGGTTCTGTAGCTCACGTCCCGCCCGCGCTTTCTGCGGGCTGACGTGAGGCTTTCGTTTTTCATCCCCCTGCCTCAACGAAGGGAACCCCGTCGCGCCAGGACTGCAGCGGTAGCACCCACATAAAAAAATCGCGAACGCAGGTAGCCCGCCGCTGCAAGCGGAGATCTGTTTTCGCCTCCGGTTTATGTGGCACAGGCTTCAGCCTGTGTGCCTTTGCCTTCGGCAGTTGTAGCGCAGAGCTTTGCGCCTTTCGCAAAGTTCTGCGGCTTTTCCTTCTTTTCGTTCCAACCGAACCTTGAGGATTTTCGGCCAGCGTCGAGCCGAAGCCGGTTTTCCAATCTGGCGCCTTATTTGTGCTCGGCGAATGGCTCTGCAACAATCTGATATTCATCTTCGTAAACCACATATCCAACGCGATCTGCCCTTGACATTCGAACGGCAACTCCGTGGTGCCGGAGAATGGCCACCAAAGAACGTACCCGAGCAATATGCTCGTGCGCGCTATCCTTAAACCAGGAAATCGCGTTGCTTTTCTTGCGGTGGAATGGCGGCTTGGACGCGGTGAATCGCGTCGGTTTTTCCAAGTTCTCGTTGAACCAATTCCGGGTCGCTTGGTGCTCCTCTTCTTCGTGCGGGTCTAATTGTCCGCTGTCGCGGAGATTCCCCACAGCATGAAAAACTCCGAGTTCCATTTGAGAGTCCTCGTCGATTTGCTCGACAACGAAGCGCAGGTATGTGATGTCATCATCGTGCTTCACGCTTTTGGGTGAGTATCCCTGATGCTTGCTCCTCTTCACGCGCGTCGACATAATTGCCCCAAGATAGCAGATAGCGATCTAAAGCGGCATCCTTCTGAAGCATCGCTTCATTCATCTCACGCGCAAATCCACAGCGGGTGCCCCATCCTTCGTGCCGTTCGCGAAGGGTGGGGTATTTCGGTTTGCCTTTGCAGGGGCCGACTAAGGTCGGCCCTTTCTGGATGCGCAAATTCCACAGCCGCTCGCTCTTGCATATTCCGAATCGTGTACTACTATATTCCCGTGCGCTTAGAACAAAATTGGCAGCGTTGTGAGGAGACGGAGGAGCTCGTTGACGACAACGCTCTCTCGCGTCCACGGGGATTTTCTAATCGCCAATGCTGGAATTAGAAATCGCCCTAATCCATTGAAAACAAAGGCACGAGTACATTTCTAATCGCTAATATTTGCGTGTTTTTTAAATTCTGAGTTGGCAGGAGAAATTCTCCTCTTCCACCGGCTCACGGAAGACGGAAGCGCCCGAAAACCAGATGCGAAGCTTGGCCAACTCGGCGATTGAGAAAGCGCTGGCGCGCGGTGCCACCTACGCCGACGCGCGTGTGATGGACATTCGCCATCGCGATGTTGCCACGAAAAACGGCCAGGTCGGCCGCGCCGCTGAAGCCGAATCGCTGGGCATCGGCCTTCGCGTCATCGCGCACGGCGCGTGGGGATTTGCCTCGACGGATCGCCTGAGCCGCCAAGGCATCGAAGCCTGCGCCGCCGAAGCCGTCGCCATTGCCAAGGCGTCCGCGATGGCCAAACGCCACGACATCGTTCTCGCGCCAGAGCAATCCTACGTCGACACGTGGCAGAATCCCTTCATCAAAGATCCCTTTCGCATTCCCATCGAAACCCAAATCGCCGTCCTCCTTCGCGCCGACGCCGAAATGCGCAAAGTGAAGGGTGTCACGCTCGCCGAAGGCTCCATGTCATTCCGAAAAATCGAACAGCTTTTTGTTTCCAGCATCGGCTCCGCGATTCATCAGGTGAAAATGCAATCCGGCGCTGGAATTGTCGCCACCAGTTTCGCGGGCGAGGAAATTCAGAAGCGCTCGTATCCGAATAGTTTCGGCGGACAGCACATGCTGCGCGGCTACGAATTAATAGAAGAACTCGATCTGGTCGGGCACGCGCCGCGCATCGCC
>DASRQP010000137.1:0-4470 GCA_035696585.1 Candidatus Acidiferrales bacterium
GATTGTGGCGCTTCTGCTGGCCGCCGTGGGGCTCTACGGCGTTACGGCGTACACCGTCGCGCAGCGCACCAACGAAATCGGCATTCGCATGGCGCTGGGCGCGGACCGCTCGAACGTTGTCCAACTCGTCCTGCGCGGCGCGTTTGAGCGGGTGCTGATAGGTCTACTGTTGGGATTGCCGCTCGCCGTCGGTGCAGGACGCTTGATCTCCTCCCAGCTCTACGGCGTTTCCTCGTGGGATCCGCTCGCGCTTACGCTCGCTGCCGGCGCGCTCGCCCTGTGTTCATTCATAGCCGCGGTAATCCCCGCAACTCGCGCGGCTTCCATCTCTCCCATGACCGCCCTGCGCATTGAATAGACGTTCGCTTGTGGTGGATTTGCCCGAGTCACACCGGCCGTTCGCTGGACACTCTCAATAGCGGCGCTTCGTTCTTGCCTTTGCGGGTGCCCCATCCTGCCTGCACTGAGCGAATTTTGCGAAGTGAGCGTTGTTCGCGAAGGGTGGGGACTATGCGGTTGTCACAGATGCCCCGTCCACGGTCTCGCAGGCGGGAATTGTGCGTCTTTCGCAAGCACGTTTTGGCGCTACGGATGTTTCCCGCAGGGATGGGTTTTTTGCGGTTGTCACAAATCTCCCGCCCGCGTCGTCGCGGGCGGGAATTGTGTGTCTAGGCTACTTCTTTTCCTTGATGGTGACCGAGGCGCGGGTGGTTTCCCAATCCGCGTGCATCGTGCAGGTATCGCCCGCATTGTCGAATGAAATGGCGAAGTTCTCGACCGGCGCGCTGAGCTGCGTGACTTGCACGTCGTCGGTGCGCACAAGGTCTGACTCCGCGCCGGGGTAGGGAATGCCCCAGACAGGGCCGCCCTTGGCGTTTTTGGTCGTCTTGTTGACGATCAGAGTCCACTTATCAGCAGTCGGAATCGCATCGAGCGTATAGGCTCCCGCGGGCACGTCTTTGTCGCCTACGGTTACGTCCACAGTTGGCACAAACGTCGTACCCTCGTTTGCGCCCAGTCGCCATACTTGTCCCCACGGCACCAGTCCGCCGTAGACTTTGCGGCCCTTCATTCGAGGGCTCGAATAATCCACCGTGATCGTATTGCCATCTGCGAATTTGCATTGCGCGTTCGCCGGCGGACTGGGCCGCTTGCTCTTGTCCTGTTGCGCGAATCCGGGAACGGCCAGAATGGCAAGGCCTACAAACAGCGCACAAAATATCGCGACGTATTTCTTCATTTTTGCCTCCTCAGCAGGGCATTACAGCCTTGGAGTATACACGGGAACCGATAGGCGCCTCAATCAGCGCGCTGGTGCGGACCTCAACGCATCGCTGCTTCGATGTCCTCCGCCGAGTACGGCACACCGGGCGTAAGCAGTTCCGCGCCATCCTTGGTGATGAGATACATGTCCTCGAGGAAATATCCTTGGCCATCGATGGAAACAATCGGCTCGAAGTTAATCGTGGTTCCGACCTGTAGGGGTCCTGCGGGATAAGCGGCGACCAGGTTAGTCAGGTGCACCTGCCAGAAGGGAACATTCTCCCGCTTCGACCACAGATCGATTGCCCGTTGCGCAAGCGGAGTCTTTGCCGCAGCGCGATGCCGGACGAGTTCGTCGCGCCAGGCGTCGAAGACCTGATCGACGGTGACTCCGGCGTGCAGTGCGCGAGTACCCGCGCGGTACGCGGCCACGAAAATAGTCCACGTTTCGCGCTGCTCGTCATTGTAGTGCCCAGAGACCGGGACGGTTCGACCCAAATCTCCTCCGTAGTGATCCCATTCGCAGCCAACGTCGAGGCGAACCAAATCCCCCGAGCGCATTGTCGTATTCAGGTGGTTGTAAAGCGCCAGGGACGTGAATGGACGCGGGAACACGCCATTTTCGCCCGCCATGGCCCACGGCCAGAACGCTGAGCCGTGCGCTCCCGCGTTCCAGCACGCACTCTCGACCGCCGATTCGATGCTTCGCTGCGACACGCCCGGCCGGATGGCGCGCATTCCGCTCATCAATGCCGAGACGGTCGCCTTCGCAGCGGAGCGCAGCGCAGAAATTTCTTCCGGACTCTGCACGGCCATCAGGCCATTAACGTCCTGGCTCACTTCTTTCGCCTCGAAGGAAGGCCATCCTTGCAGAATCGTCTGCACCCACAGCGGAGCCTTAGGCGCTTTCTGGTTGAGAAGGTTTGGCGGCATCTCAAAACCAGTCGACGGAGAATCCGTATAATAAATTCGGCCGGGCGAGCTCGCGCGTTGCGCAAGAAAATTCTTCAACTCGGACCAATCAACAATGTGGTCAATCTCCAGACGCTTGGCGGCCTCCGGCCCCGGCAAGACTTCTGGCCGGAGCCCGCTTTTCTGGAATGGGGAATGCGATGTCAGGAACAGCCACGTCTCGCCGGATTTCCCATCAATTGCGAGCAGCGCGCCTACCGTGTTTTCGAGGCCCGTAAAATAATAGAAATACGGGTCCTGGCGAAAACCGTCCGCCGTGCTGTCCGTGGCGGGATTGGCGTGAATCAGCAAAATCCCGTCATGGAACGCGGTTGCAGCGCGTTGTCGCCGGCCGTGCATCGCCGAGTTGACGGGTGCGGGAACACTTGCCAACCTGAGGAGAAAAACCACAAGAAGTAATGCGCAGACTCGCATGGTGCACACACGTTAGCACAAGAATTCCCAGTTCAAAATGGATTGGTGTGGGATCGTCCAGATCGATTTACCCGACATTCAGCGCGGGCGCGTCAGAGCCACCCAAGCATCTCTGCTACAATGCGCCCGTCCTTTGCGCGCAAAGAAATATAGGGCATGGTGAAAATTCCCAAGATCCCCGGATGGCTGACGCGCATCGTTGCGATGCTCGGCGGCGGCGGCCTGTTTGTCATCGCGTTCCTGGACTCGTCCGTGCTGTCCTTTCCCTTCGTCACGGATCTCCTGTTCATGGATTTCGTGATTCAGCGTCCCGGCAGAATGGCCTATTACGCGGTGATGGCCACCTTAGGCTCGCTTGCAGGCTGCATCTGGCTCTATCTGCTGGCAAAAAAGGGAGGCGAGGCCTGGCGCCGCAAGCGCGGGCCGAAGCCCGGCGGGAGAATTCGCCGGTGGGTCAACGAGAACGCGTTCCTCAGCGCATTTGTGCCCGCGATTTTGCCGCCGCCGATGCAATTCAAGCTATTCGTCATCGCGGAAGGAATCGCCGAGGTGCCGCGTTCGACTTTCGTGCTGGGAATCCTTTGCGGCCGCGGGCTGCGGTTTACCGTGGAAGGGCTCTTTGCGATGCGCTACGGCGAAAATGTGGAGCGCGAGATGCTGCAGCACAAAGTAGCGACGCTGCTGATACCCATCGCCTTGATCACGGTAATTTATTTCGTGAGCCGCTGGCTTCTGCGGCCCGTTTCTACTGGATCATCGAAATAATTCGGCGCGCGAGAAATCAGCGCGAGCGGCTTTGCTGCCCGGAGGCAAACTGTATTTCTTGCGCGCGCAGAGTGAAATTCGCATTTAGCTCGATGACGGCGATGAGGTTATCGGGCGTGTCGGCATCGTCGGGGAAGCGCATGTCGCGCAGCGTCACGCGATAGCCTTCGGCCGTGTTTTCCAGGTCCGCGAGCGGGAATCGCGCGTAGCGAACAAACTCTTGCGCGAGCGGCGCGCTGCGAGCCGCATCGATAGCCGGAGAACTTCCCGGCTTGTAATGCGTCAGGCTCGAGTTTGCATCGAACACGTCGCTGCTGCCGATGGGCACGCTCACCACTTCGATTGTGTTCTTCGTGTCAAGCACGCCGCGCCACAAAAAGAGCGACGCGGAATCGGGAAACGCTCCCGCGGCGAGCGGCATCGCACCGTGATAGTCCGGCGCCAGAAGCATTTGCACCGCCGTGTCATGCATCTCGGCGCGCACTCCAATATAGACCACGACAATAACCAGCACAGCGATTGCGCCCTTCGATGGGCGCGCGCGTTTTTTCTTCGAGCCGATTTCCTCGCTCACAAGGTGAAATAAGGCAGGTAGGAGAAGCCCCGCGGTCAGCACGGCCAAAATCCACGGATCGACGCCACTCAGCAAGTCCCAAGAAAACCAGCGCGCGCGAAAGGGCCAGAGCAGCTGCACGCCGTCCGCTGTAGCCACGTCGAGCAATATGTGTGCGCCGATTCCAATCACGCACAACAAAAGCACGCGCGAGAAACGCAGCGGCGCGGCTTGACTCCGTCGCGACGCTAGCCAGAAAGCCAGCGCAATCACAATCGCAAGGATCGGCGCGCCAACAATCGAGTGCAGCACGGCGTAGCGATAGTGCAGGTAGGCGTTCGCGCCTCCAAAATAACTCAGCAAATCCAAATCGGCCGCCACTCCGGAGACGACGAGAATCGGCAGAGCCATGCGGCTGACTCGGCGCAACCCCGCGCGATCGAGCGCCACAGCCATCAATGCTTGAGTGATCGGATTCAATTTGCTGGCTCGCTACATCTGAC
>DASRQP010000138.1:0-7611 GCA_035696585.1 Candidatus Acidiferrales bacterium
CCGGAGAAAAAACATCGCGCCCGTGAAACGTGCTGCTCAACGGCTGCAAGAAATAATGGTCGGAAGTAATGTGCCGCACAGTCAATTGTTCTTCGCGCTCGTACACCATCGAAAGCAGGCCATTATCCGGCGCGACAAAATAGTGCGTGCCCGCGCTCACCAGCAGCGGCCGCCGCTCCGTGCCTACTCCTGGATCCACCACCACCACGTGTATCGTCTTCGGCGGAAAGTATTTGTATGCCTGTCCAATCACCAGCGCGCCATCGAGCAAATCGTATGGCAGCACATGATGGGTGATGTCCGCAATTTCCGCGTCGGGATTGATGTTGAGGATGACGCCCTTCATCGTTCCGGCCAAATGATCCGCCGATCCGAAGTCCGTCGTTAGAGTAATAATTGAACGCGCCAAATTCGTCTCCCGATTTCAGCCTGCTTTATTCCACGAGTCTGTCAGAGACATCGGCGCAAGGCAATCTTCGCCGCCGTTTAGGTTTCCTGGTGTGAAATCGCTCGATTCGGCAGGCTTCTACGCCTGCCGCTCTACATGACTCCCGGAATCTCCGGCGAATGCATTCGGTTGAAAGCGCTCTCGCCCGCCTTCTTTTCGTCCTTCGAATTTCCCCACGTCCAATAGAGTCCCAGGTACGCGTACGTTTCCGCCAAGCCCGCGACCGAATGCCCGTAGCAAAACAGCAACTGAAATCCCGGATTCCGGAAATAGTAATATCCACCGAAATCGACGAGCGTCGCCGCGCCGGGCTGCGTCGTCAACCGGCCTTCGTTCCCATGCGAAAAAACTTCTGTTCCCACCGTCAGTTTGTTTCCAATGTCGCGTTGCAGCAGCCATCCACCAAACGTGAAATTGTTGAAACCGGTCTGCGGTATTATCGTTTCCCCCACGCCGCCATAGGTTGTCCACGGTCCCCAGCTTTTCTGCACCCACACGGGCAGTCTCCACCAAACTTTCCCCACGCCTAAGCCGTTTGCCGAATCGCCAGTGGGAACTTCGATCATCGTGAACGTGCCGATCATCGGCCTGTACTTTGTCTCTTTCAGATAGCGCAACTTCACGCCGATTTCAGTGTCGCCCACGCCCCACGCGCGGCCGCCCACGCCGGCGCCGGAATATCGCGCATTGTTGTACGGGAAAAGTGCCGCCGCAGGGAACACGATATGGAATTGCGTGTTCGGCAAAATGCCCCAGTTGAACTCAAGCGCGGGGCCGACCGTATCGATTTCGACGCCCGTGCCGTCCATTGCCCCAAATGTATAAAATTCGTAGTGACGAAAATCCACCGGCTCCGGATCGTCCGTTTGAAACGGCGGTCCCGCCTTCGCCGCCGTCGCAAACAGCGCGGCGATCGCCATCGCGCCAAACGCAGCGAGAATCGTTTTTCGAATCAGCATTTTCTTGTGTTCGGCTCCGCTAAATCGGTATCGCGCACTTGAATTGCAAATACCCACGGAATATTGTGACTCGACCTTTACGTGATAGCCTCGACGTTTGTAGCGAGGCCGATAAATACTACCAGAGGAAGCTCATGAATTGGCTCACCGCGTTCGGCTTGTTTGCAGTTACGGCCATGTTGATATGTTACGCATTCGAGCATCGCAGCCGGCGGTTCATCCTGGCATTTGGGGGTGCATGCGTCTTGGCATCCGTGTATGGATTTTTGCAGGGAGCGTGGCCATTCGGGCTCGTGGAAGCTGTGTGGTCCGTCGTTGCCGTCCGCCGATGGTGGCTCTCAGGACAACCAAAACGCCCACAAAATTCTACTTTCGTTGACCAATCATAGGGCGGCGCGTTATTCTGGATTCTGTTTTGACACCTTCATCCATACGCCGCGTCTACTTAGATTACAACGCCACCACTCCCGTCGCGCCCGAAGTGCTCGACGCAATGCTTCCTTTCTTCACCGAAGGCTACGGCAACGCCAGCTCGATTCATTCCGCGGGGCAGAACGCCCGAGCCGCCGTCGAAACGGCGCGCCAATCTGTCGCCGCGCTCATTGGTGCGAAGCCATCCGAAATTGTTTTCACCGGCGGCGGCACGGAAGCGGACAATCTCGCCGTGCTCGGCTTCGTCGCCGCGATGCGCCGCGAAAAAAAGCACGTCATCTGCTCGGCTATCGAGCACCATGCGGTCCTCAACGCCGTCGAAGCGCTCGAAAAGCAGGGCATCGAAGTCACCTGGCTTCCCGTTTCCAGTGACGGCATTGTCGATCCCGAAGACGTTCGCCGTGCGATTCGCCCCGAAACCGTTCTCATCACCGTGATGCACGCGAATAACGAGCTCGGCACCATCCAGCCCATCGCGGAAATCGGCCGCATCGCTTTCGAGGCGGACGTTTATTTTCACACCGACGCGGTTCAGTCCATCGGCAAAATTCCCGTTGACGTCAACGAACTCAAAGTTGATTTCCTCTCCCTCTCTGCGCACAAAATCTACGGGCCCAAGGGTGTCGGCGCGCTGTACGCGCGCGAAAACACACCTCTCGAACCGATACTTTTCGGGGGCACGCACGAACGCGACCGTCGTCCCGGCACGGAGAATGTTCCCGGAATTGTCGGATTCGGCAAAGCGGCCGAAATCGCTCGCGGGCATCTCGCATCCGATGCGAACCGCCTCGCGGCTCTTCGCGACACTTTCGAAAAGGGCATCCTCTCGCGCGTCCCCGAGTCGCACGTGAACGGCGGCCGTGCGCGCCGCGTCGCTAACACCTCGAACATCACATTCCCGCATGCTGCGGGTGAATCGCTCGTCATCGCTTTCGACCTTCAAGGTGTCCAGTGTTCCGGCGGCGCAGCCTGTTCCTCCGGAGCGGTTTTGCCCTCGCACGTCCTGCGTGCTATCGGTCTTCCACACGACGAAGCCAAATCCACTCTGCGCTTTAGCCTCGGCCGCTTAACCACGCCCGAGGATATCGCATACGCCCTCGAAGCGATTCCCGCCGCGGTCGAGCGCCTCCGTCGCCTCTCGCCTAATTACGGCAAAGCCACCATCACCGCCGATTGACGCAACGCAGATCGCGCCTTCCTCTGGTATTCTAAGAGTGTTCTTGTAGCTCAGGTCCCGTTCCCGCGCTCTTCTGCGGGAACTGACCTGAGGCTTTTCGCTGTTTTCAACCCGGAGTCATCACGTTGTCGTCATCGCCACAATCCGTGCTCACCGCCGTCGCCATGAGCGGCGGCGTCGACAGCTCTGCCGTCGCCGCGCTGCTTCACGAAGCCGCCGAACCCATCGTCGGCCTCACGATGCAGCTTTGGAACCAGCGCCGCCTGCCGGAACTTGCCTCGACGGAAGGTCCCGCGCCGCATCGCTGCTGCTCGCTCGATGATGTTTATGACGCGCGCCGTGTCGCGCAGCATCTCGGTTTCCCGTTTTACGTTGTGAATTTCGAGCAGGCTTTCGAAGACCGCGTGATTCGCCCGTTCGTCGACGCCTATCTTGCCGGACGCACTCCCATTCCGTGCACGCTCTGCAATAATCACGTGAAGTTCGAACAGCTTCTCGTCACCGCACGCCAAATCGGCGCCGAGCGTCTCGCCACCGGACATTACGCTCGCGTCCGCTGGAATCCCGACTCGGGCCGCTACGAACTTCTTCGCGCCGCCGACGAATCCAAGGATCAATCCTATTTCCTCTTCGGCCTGACGCAGGAGCAGCTCTCGCGCTCCCGTTTCCCTCTGGGTGAGCTGACGAAATCCGAAGTGCGCGACATCGCGCGCCGCACGCAGCTCCCCGTCGCCGAAAAGCCGGAAAGCCAGGAAATTTGTTTTGTGCCAACGGGGAACTACGTTCGCTTCATCGGGAGTTATTTGCGCGAGCAACGCAGGGAATTGACGACGGAGTTCGGCGAAATCGTCACCACGGACGGCGCGATCATCGGCCGCCACGAAGGCTTGCATCGCTACACAGTCGGCCAGCGGAAAGGCCTCGGCTTCTCCGTCGGACGTCCTGTTTACGTCGTCGCGCTTGACCGCGCCAATAATCGCCTAATCGTAGGCGACGACAACGAGCTTTTCACGTCCGTCTGTGAAGTTCGCGACGTCAACTGGATCTCCATCGCCTGCCCCGACGGTCCTGTTGAGGCAAATGTGAAGGTGCGTCATCGCCACGCGCCGGCTAGCGCGCTCATTGAGCCCCTCGATCCCACGACGGCCCGCATCCGTTTCCGTGAACCTCAGCGCGCCATCACTCCGGGCCAGGCCGCGGTTTTCTACGCCGCTGACACAGTCCTCGGCGGCGGCTGGCTCCGCTGATTAAGATTCAGCCCTTGAAGGAGATTGTAGGTTTGGTAAGAGGAAGTGGAGCACGGCCCGCATCGGCCGCCTTGAGAAACGCTCAAATAAACAGCTCGTCGTCTTGATCGATTGAGCTTCCCCGCGAGCCACGTTGCCCGCGGATGAAGTCAATGCCCGTGCGTATCCCCTTGAGCACCGCCGACGCTTGCTGCAACGGGCCCAAAACGGATCGCCGCACGCGGATTCCCGCGTCCTCGACGGCTTCTAGCGTTCCCGTGAGAATCGAGTCGGCCCGGATTACCTGGCCGCGCGTCCGCTCCAGCGCATCGCTGACCACGCGGTCTATCTTCTGCGCCTGGCCGCGCGCCAGTCGCGTCATTTCTGCCGCGTCTGTCACGATGCTGGAGATTTTCTCTTCCGAATTCTCCAGCACGCGATTGATCCGAAACAGAATCGGATCCAGTTTCCGTTGCAATTCACCAACGACGCGATGCACTTCCAGGCTCGAGCGTTTGAACTGGAAGTACATCCCCGCCAGAATCAGCATCTGCAGCACAATCGCGATCGTCGCTATGACAAAGAACGCAACCATCCAGCCAGTCATCACCATGAGCTTTCTCGACTCCCGCGTCAGCTATTGTGCTTGCGCTTTCGTTTTCTCTCTCTGATAGGTTTCCTTGCCGGCTTCCACTGCTGCCGTGATCGAGCCCTTCTCGCGGTTCATGATTTCCTTGCTGCGCTCAATCAAGTCCTCGGCGCGTTCCCGCAACTCACGCGCTTTCTTCTGCGCGTACTCGCGGCCTTCGTCCGCCTTCTTGGTCAAGTACTCGCGTGTTTCCTCGCCGGATTTCGGCGCGAACAAAATTCCCACCAATGCTCCGATGCCCAGTCCAACCAGAAAGAAACTAACTTTGGATCCAACGTTCTCGGCCATTTTAGTGACCTCCGATTCGACCGTAACATACGCAAGTACCAGTAGCAAGCAGAGTTGGCCGTATTCGGCGGGGTATTTCGCTGTATCCATACGCAGCCGCATGGAGTCGCAGCGTTCGCGCCTCGTAGGCGGTTCAACGTGGTGCAACGTCTGGCTGTTTTAGCCTGCTCATTTGCTCGGTACTTGCCGCGAATGCAGAAAATCGTGCAACTTTTCGGCTTTTGCCCTCGGCATCTCCTCAGCCAGCTCTTCCATGCCCAATTGCTTCAACCGCGCCACGCTACCGAACCGCTTCAGCAGCTTCCGCGCGGTTTGCGGCCCCACGCCCGGCACCTCGGTCAGCGAAGTCCGCAACCGCCCTTTGGTTCTCCTCAGCCTATGAAACGTCACGGCAAACCGGTGGGTCTCGTCGCGAATCTGCTGGATCAAGTGGAGAATCGGCGAACGGTGATCCAACCGGATCGGCTCATGTTCGTGCCCGTATACGTACAGGATCTCTTCCTTCTTCGCGATGCTGACCAGCGGTTGGCCAATGATGTTCAGCTTTTCCAAAGCTTCCGCCGCTGCGTGAAGCTGTCCAATTCCGCCGTCGATCAGCACCAAACTCGGCATCGGACGCTTCTCTTCGAGCAATCGCCGGTAGCGCCTTCCCACCGCCTCTCGCATGCTTGCAAAATCGTCGCGCAAAAGCTCGCCTTCCGGCCCTTTATCATCGGGAAGCGTTCCTGCCGCTTCTCCCTGATTCTCCGCCGTCCCGCGAATAATGAATTTGCGGTAATCCGATTTTTTCATCCGCCCTTTTTCCCAAACCACCATCGACGCCACAGTATCCGATCCCTGAATGTGCGAAATATCGAAACTCTCGATCCGCTTCGGCGTTTCCGGCAGCCCCAACGCCATTTCCAGCGCTTCTGCAATCACCTCGGCAGTCGGCTTCATCACGCGGAATCGTTGCGTGAACGAATGCTTCGAATTCGTCTCGACCAAATCCAGGAAAGCGCGCTTCGGCCCGCGCTGCGGCGCCACTATTTCCACGCGGTGCGCGATATTTTCAGATAACACTTCTTCGAGCAATCCGCGCTCCTCGAACTCCATCGGCACATGAATGAACCGTGGCACATAGCTCGCTTCCAGATAAATTTGCTTCAGCAGCGACGTCACGAATTCCGCAGGCTCGAATTCCGCCAGGTCTTCCCAATAAAATTCCCGCCTGTCGACCACGCGTCCGCTGCGCAAATGGAACACGTTCGCCGCCACTTGTGGCGGTTCCGCGTGCCACGCCAGCACGTCGATGTCGTCTCCTGCGGCCGCGGCAATTTTCTGCCGCTCCTCCATATCTGCAACAGTGCGAATCAAGTTGCGATATCCTGCCGCCGCTTCGAATCGCTCTTCTGTGGCCGCGCGCTGCATCCGTTCTTCCAGACTCTTCACCAGGTCCCGCCGCCGCCCTTCGAGAAACATCCGTGTATCTCGCGCCGCTTCGGCGTAGCGTTCTTCGAGCGTTTGCCCTGCGGCAGCCGGGCCCAGGCCGCGATTCAAATAAAACTCCAGCCACGCGCGCGTATGCGGCCGGTTCATCTCCATTTTCGCCGACGGAATTCCGAAATACCGGTTGATGAAATGCACGATCCTATGCGCCAGACTCGCCGGAAAATACGGCCCGAAGAAAAGTGACCCGTTCTTCTCCAGCCGCCGCGTCACAAACACTCGCGGAAATGGCTCCGCGGCCGTGAAGCAAATGTACGGATATGTCTTGTCGTCGCGCAGCAGGATATTGAATTTCGGTTTGTGCTGCTTGATCAGATTGTTCTCGAGCGCCAGCGCCTCGCGCTCATTGTCAACGACGATGTATTCCGCTTCGGCGATTTCCCGCACCAACGATCCCGTCTTCGCGTCGTATTGCCGCGAGTCCAGGAAATACGACTTCACGCGGTGCCGCAGCAGCTTCGCCTTGCCCACATAGATGATTTTTTCCGCGGCGTCCTTGAACAGATACACCCCTGGCTCGACAGGGAATTCGGAAACCTTCTCGCGTAGATCCATAGGAAAGAGTTATTCTGTAGTCGTCGCGCCGCTAATGCGCGCGACTTTGCGGGACAACGCCATCTTAACAGATGCCATCAAATCCATTCTAGTGAGGTAAAGCTGAAACTGTGAGGATCCTCTCGAAACTCCCGGTCGCTCTTGCGCTTTTGCTGCTTTGCGGGATCGCCTTCGCGCAAAATCCACCTGCGCCCTCCGCCGTTCCCACTTACAATCCCATGCGCGCCGTGCACGATGTGGAAGTCGGCAAGTTCTACATGAAGCGCGGCGATGTCACTGGAGCGATCGCTCGTTTCAAGGACGCCATGCTATACAAACCGAATTACGCCGAGCCTTGCCTCCAGCTCGGCCAGGCCTACGAGAAAAAAGACGATCCCAACCGTGCCATC
>DASRQP010000139.1:0-10013 GCA_035696585.1 Candidatus Acidiferrales bacterium
AGCGCGCGTGTTGGCGGACAATTCAGAAGTCCGCGAAAAACTCAAAGTCTTTGGCACTCGTGCGACGGAGTTTTTTCAAGTCGACGTTGGCGATGGGGTGAAACTGGACGGTTGGATGATCAAGCCAGCCGATTTCGACGCGTCGCGCAAATATCCGATACTTTTCAACGTGTACGGAGAGCCAGCCGCGCAAACCGTGCTTGACGGCTGGAGCGGCGGTTCATTGTTCCATCGCGCCGTTGCAAATCAGGGATACATTGTGGCGTCCGTCGATAACCGGGGCACTCCGGCGCCAAAGGGACGCGCATGGCGGAAAATGATTTATGGCGCCGTCGGCGTACTTTCGTCGAAAGAGCAAGCTGCCGCGGTGCGAGCGATCGCGCGAGAGCGTTCATACATCGATCTGGAACGCGTCGCCGTATGGGGATGGAGCGGCGGCGGCACGAACACTCTGAATTTGATGTTCCGCTCCCCGGAAATTTACAAAGTGGGAATGTCGGTTGCTCCCGTGCCCGATCAGCGCATCTACGACACGATTTATCAGGAACGCTACATGGGATTGCCGCAGGACAATGTCGAAGGATACAAAGCGGGATCTGCGGTGAACTTCGCAGAAGGATTGCAGGGCAAATTGCTGCTGGTTCACGGCACCGGCGACGACAACGTGCATTTTGCCGGCTCGCAGTTGCTGGTCAATCGCATGATCGAACTCGGCAAGTCATTCGACTTCATGGCGTATCCGAACCGCACGCACGGAATCTCCGAGGGCCGCGGTACTACAATGCACATTTATAAACTCCTAGCGCGGCATTTGACGATACATCTTCCCGCGGGTCCGTCCCAACGCACGATGACGCTGTTTCTCGGCCGAAAACAAGGAGCGATCCAGCGCGGTTGAAATTGCCCCGATTCGCGAGAACGCGGAGCGCGAGCTAAGAAAATACCAACACTTCAGTTAGCGGCGGCTTGGCGGGCACGGAGGGCTTCTTCGACTTTGGCTACGTCGGCGGGGGTGTCGACGGCGATGCCCTCATAGGCGCTTTCGGCGACGCGAATGTGGTAGCCGTTTTCCAGCCATCGGAGCTGCTCGAGCTGTTCGAGGCGTTCGAGTTCGCCGGGCGGCAGCGCGGGAAATTCGAGAAGCGCATCGCGGCGAAAAACGTAGAGGCCAATGTGCTTGAAATGTCGCGCGGAGATGCGTTCTCCGGCATCGCGGACCCACGGAATCGGCGCGCGAGAGAAATAGAGCGCGTTGCCGTCGAAGTCGAGCACGACTTTGACGATATTGGGATCCATGATTTCGGCCGCGTGGGAAATGGGGACGCAGAGCGTAGCGACTTGTGATTCCGATTCTGAAAGAATTTCATCCACCGCCGCGTCAATAGCTTCAGGAGAAATGAGCGGTTCGTCGCCCTGCACGTTGACGTAAATTTCGGCGGGAACATGGACGGCGACCTCGGCTATTCGCTCTGTACCGGAGCGGTGCTCGCGGCGGGTCATAACGGATTCGCCGCCAAAGGACGCGACAGCGCCGCGAATACGGTCATCGTCGGTAGCCACGATGACGCGGGAGACGCGACGGCTCATTTTTGCACGCTCGACTACGTGCTGGATCATGGGACGTCCCGCGATGGGCGCCAGGGGTTTCCCGGGGAAACGCGAAGAGTCGTAGCGCGCGGGAATTACCACGACAACGGAAGGTGAATCGGTTTGGGAATTTTTTGCCACAAGAAACTTCCACGCTGCCAGATCATATTACCACGTTGGGTGAATTGCGGCGCCGGCTCCTGGCTGGGTCTGGCGACGTGCAGTCCGCTACCAACAAAGACACGCGTGAGCCAATTTATACAGGTTCGCCAGGCAGAATTTCGCTAATTCTACTGCTTGCAATGAGACCCAGCGGTGGTAGAATCTCGTCAAGATTTGGGCCGGGGGTGGCGAGTTGAAAGCGGCCAGGCTAGCGAGACGAAGTTGGACGGCATGCGCGGTCCTGGCGCTGGCAGTCGGCATAATCCCCTGTGGCATAGCAGGCGCCCAAAGTACTGGGCCGCTGATTTACAAACCTCCTCCAGAGAGCAAGACCCACGTAGCCGAAATCCGCAAGGACGTCAATTTGGTGCTGGTGAATGCGACGGTTACGGACCCGTACGGGCGGCTGGTGACCGGGCTCGACCAGGAGAATTTCCGCGTCTTTGAGGATGGTAAAGAACAGGAAATCATGCGGTTCGCCGAGGACGACGTGCCGATTTCGATTGGCATGATTTTCGACGTCAGCGGCAGCATGACGGACAAGATTGCGAAATCCCGTATGGCGGCAGTGCAATTCTTCAAAACCGCAAATCCCGCGGATGAATTTTTCCTGGTGGATTTCGCCGATCGCGCGGAACTGGCGACGATGTTCACAAGCAGCATTGAGGAATTGCAGAACCGCTTGCTTTTCAGCGCGCCAAAGGGAATGACGGCGCTCCTCGACGCAGTGTATCTGGGGATGAGCGAGATGAAAGGAGCACGCAACGCGAGAAAAGCTTTGCTCATCATATCGGATGGAGGCGATAATCATAGTCGCTACGATTACAGCGACGTCAAACGCTTCCTGCGCGAGACGGACGTCCAGATCTACGCGATTGGGATTATCGACCCGGATGCTTGCGACAGAACTCCCGAGGAATGCGCGGGACCGGGGTTTTTGCAAGGACTGGCGTCGATGACCGGCGGCCGGTCGTTCACGGTGAAGAACCTGGATGACCTCGGCGACATCGCCACGAAGATCAGCATGGAGTTGCGGAATCAATATGTGGTGGGCTACCGACCACGGAACACGACGCGCGACGGGAAATGGCGCAAAATCAAGGTCAAGATTCGTCCGCCGCGAGGACTGCCGCCACTCACCGTATACTCGAGGTACGGGTACTACGCACCGAATCCGTAAACGAATCGCATTCCCTTCCCTCCTCGGCCACTTGTGTTTCTTCTTAGTTGCCGCACTTTTATTTGGCGCTACCGGAGCGTCCGCACAGAGCCGGCCGCCCATTCAGAACCAGCCACCGATCCAGATTCCTCCGCCGCCGGACGCGCCGCAACAAGGCAAGACCTATACGCTGAAGAAAACCGTGGACATGGTGCGGTTGCCTGTGACCATCGTCGATAAGAAGGGGAATTTCGTTCCGGAACTGAAGGAGCAGAACTTCCGCATCCTGGAGAACGGCGTTCCACAGAAAATTGCAGCGTTCAGCAATGACGATATTCCCATCGCGGTTGGACTGGTCATCGACAATAGCGCGAGCATGAAATCGAAACGCGCGCGCGTGAATGCGGCGGCGATGTCGTTCGTACAAACCAGCAATCCGCAGGACCAAGTCTTCGTGGTGAATTTCAACGATGAGTACTACCTCGACATGGATACGGATTTTACGAACGACCCCAAAATACTGAAAGCAGCGTTGGAGCGCATTGATTCGCGGGGCGGCACGGCCCTTTACGACGCCATCCTCGGCTCCATGAGCCACCTGAGAAAAGCGCAGCGAGACAAGAAAGTGCTGTTGGTGGTGACGGACGGGGTGGACAAGGACAGTAGAAATTCGCTTGCAAACACAGTCCAGAAGCTGCAGCAATCCAACACAGTGATTTACGCGGTGGGATTGTTTACGGACAATGATGACGACAGAGAAGACAAGCGTCAGGGTAAGAAGGCTCTGTTGGCGTTGACGCAAGCGACGGGCGGTGAAGTTTATTTCCCGAAAACCATCGCCGAAGTGGATGACATTTGTAACCGCATTGCGCAGGACATACGCGATCAGTACATGATTGGCTACTATCCGTCCAATACGACGAAGGACGGCACGTATCGCACGTTGAAGGTGGAGCTAACCGACGTGAAAGGCCACGGAAAACTGATCGTGCGCGCGCGACCGGGTTACTATGCGCCCACAGCGACGCCGGGCACCGAAGCTGTGTCCGGGAACTAGCTATCGTAATCTCGGCCCCTATCTCCTCGGATTCAGCCCTCCCTCTGGCATTCGTCAGTCAGTAATGTTTTCAAGGAAGGCGCGAATGCTTTCTCTCATCGGCTTGGTTCGCGCTCCCCGTTACTCGTAACGCAGCGCGGCCATGGGGTCAATGCGCATGGCCCGCCGCGCCGGGATGTAGCAGGCGAGCAGCGCAACGCCGAGCAGCACGATCGTCACGGCGCTGAAAGTCACTGGGTCGGCGGCGGAGACGCCATAGAGCAGGCTCCTCATCAACCGCGTGAGCAGAAACGCGACGACGACACCGAGACCCAAGCCAAACAGCGCAAGCTTCGCTCCCTGCCCCAGAATCAGGAGCAACACGTCGCGCCGTTGCGCGCCAAGCGCCATGCGGATTCCGATTTCGTGAGTCCGCTGAGACGCTGAATACGAGATCACGCCGAAAATCCCGATCGCGGCGAGCAGCAGGGCGATCGCACTGAACGAACCCAACAAGTACGTGCGAAACCGCTCTTGTGACACGGATTCTCCGAGGGCCTCGGGCATCGACTCGATGTCCGTAACAGGCAAGTCTTTGTCAATCGCGTGAGTTGCCTGGCGAATGCCGGCGGCCACGCTTGACGTACCCAAGGAAGTTCTTACGACGACCTCGCCACCATAAAGAGGCGCCTGCGCGAAGGGCACGTACATCATCGGGCCGGGTTTGCGGCCGAGCGACTCATCCCGCACGTCGCCGACGATGCCCACGATTTCGCGCGACACATCGGAGTTCGGCGGAAATCCGAATTTCATTTGTTTTCCGATGGGTTCCTGGTTCGGAAAATAACGCCGCGCCAGCGTTTCGCTGATGAGCGCTACTTTCGGATTGGACGGCGAGTCCTGCTCGGAGAAAAAGCGGCCTCGCAGAAGTGGAATGCGCATCACGCGAAAATAATCGGGACTCACGGTGGCGTAATCGGCGGTATTCGATTTGCCGGGCGGCAGCGGCGGATTTCCGACGATGCTGAAAGCGAAAGTGGCTTCGCCTTGACGGTCCATGGGCAGCGGAGCCGCCAGAGCGGAATCCTGCAAACCGGGCTGCGCATGGAGCCGCGCCAGCAGTTCGTTCGAAAAAGTGGTCCATTGCTGCGGCGTCGAGTATTGGAATTGCGGAAGCGATATCTCGGCTTCGATGACGTTCTTCGGATCAAATCCCGGATTGACCTTTGTGACCACTGCAAAGCTGCGGATGAGCAGACCGCCTGCAACGAGAAGCACCACGGCCAGGGAAATCTCCGCGACGGCCAAACAATTCCGCAAGCGCTGGCCGCCACGCTGGCCGGCATGCGCGCTGCCCTCTTTGATGTTCGTCTGCAAATTGGACGGAGTCGCGAGCAGCGCGGGCGCGAGTCCGAACGCCAAAGCAGCAGCGAGAGACAACGCCAGCGCAAATACGAGAACGGATCCTCCGATATGAATCGAATTGATCTGCGTCACTTCGGCCGGTAACAATGGCCGGATAATCCAGACGCTCCACGCCGCAAGAAGCACGCCCGCAACTCCGCCGAGCAAGCCCAGCAAAGCGCTTTCGGTCAGCAACTGCCGAATCACGCGGGCGCGCCCCGCGCCGAGCGCGATGCGCACAGCAATTTCCCCGGCGCGAGACGTGGCGCGCGACAGAAGCAGGTTCGCGATGTTGGCGCAAGCGATCAGCAGGACAAGGCCAACCGCGCCCAGCAAAATCAGCAGAGCGGATTTCACATTCCCGACGACTGCCTGCCGGTACGGTTGAATGCGAATCGTGAATCCGGAATCTTGCGCGGGAAATTCCTTGGCGAGCCTTGCGCCTAATGTGTCCATGTCCGCCTGAGCTTGCGCCACGGAAATTCCCGGCTTGAGCCGGCCAATCCCGCCCAGCGCGCGCACGCCGGGCCTCAAAAGTAACGGTCCGAAGAGCGGGTCCTGCGCGGCAGCAATCCATACGTCCTGACGCGGTGCGCCGTCAGGATAGTGAAAGCTTGCCGGCAGGATTCCGACAACAGTGAACGCACGCATGTCCAAAGAGATGGATTGTCCGATGAGCTTGGGATTCGAACCAAAGCGGCTACGCCAGAGATTCTCGCTCACAATAGCTACCGGCGCTGCGCCCATCTTGCCATCGTCGGGCAGCAAGGTGCGGCCTGCCAGAGGCTTTGCGTTCAGCAGAGAAAATATTTCCGGCGTCACCGCCGCGGTGTTTACAATCGACGGCTCGCCCGCTCCGGTCAACGTGAGATCGTGAAATGCATTTCCAGCCATCTCGCTGAATACGCGGTTCTGCTCGCGGCACTCGCGGAAGTCCCTGTACGATATCGCCGACAGTGCGTCCGGCTGTTTCGCTGGGGCATCGAACACCAGAACGAGTTGTTCGGGATGGGGATATCGGAACGCTCGCAAAAGCACCGCGTCCACGATACTGAAAACGGCGGTGTTGGCGCCGATGCCGAGGGCAAGTGTAAGAACGGCGACGACGGTAAAACCGGGGGATTTGTGGAGCATGCGAGACGCGTAACGCAAATCCTGCAGCAAAGTTTCAACGAAGTGCGTGCCACGCGCTTCGCGACATTCTTCCTTCACGTATTCGACTCCGCCGAATTGCGCGAGGGCGCGACGACGCGCTTCCGTGGGACTCATGCCCACCGCGACGTTGTCGGCGGTCTGCTGCTCGACGTGGAAGCGCAATTCCGAGTCGAGTTGGTTATCGAGAGCGCGTTTGCGAAATAGACGACGTACCCAGCGCATGACTGTTTCAACCTCCTATTCGTATCGCAGTGCCACCATCGGATCCACTTTCATCGCCCGCCGCGCGGGAATGTAGCAGGCCGCGAGCGTCACCGCAGCCAGTAAAATAGCGACGGCGATGAAAGTCAGTGGATCCGTCGCGCTGACACCGTAAAGCAAACTCGACATCGCGCGAGTTGCCGCAAGGGCTCCGGCGATACCGGCGACGACGCCCGCGAACGCCAGGCGGAGGCCGTAGGCCACCACGAGATGCAAGACGTCGCGCCGCTGCGCACCGAGCGCCAGGCGTATACCAATTTCGGAGGTGCGCTGCACCATGGAGTAGGAAACGACGCCGTAGATTCCCACGGCTCCCAGCACCAGGGCCAGCGCGGCGAAAATCGCGAAGAGCGACATCGTGGAGCGAGGCGCGGAAACGGATTCGCTGGCGATGGCGCGCAGGGTTTGCACTTCGCTCACGGGCACTTCTGGATTCAGGCCGGCGACACTGCGCCGCAAGAGACCGGCATAGTTGACTTGAGAATTTGAAGTGCGCACGACGAGCGTCATTTCGGTGGGTTGTTGGCGCCCGTGCCTCGGCGTCAGAAGAGACGCGTTTCCATACGCATCATAGACCGCGCCGTCAGCCCAACTCGGCAGTTTCGCGGCCACGCTGTATTCGTTCACATCGGCGACAACTCCCACGATCTTCATCCACGTGTCGACAAACACCGGTTTGATGTGCTTGCCGACGGCGCTCTGGTTCGGCCAATATTTCCGCGCGGTCGAGGCGGAAACCAACGCGACCGGCGGTGCGCCCGGCGACTCATCCGCCGTGGTGAACGCTCTCCCCTGCAGCAACGGAATTCCCATCAGACGCAAATAATCCGGAGTGATAACGGTTTCAAATATCATGGGTGCGGAGTTATCCGCAGCCCGTGGATGATCTTCCAGATCCGCCGCAAAACCATCCACGCGCCCGTTGAGCGGCAGCACGCTGACCAGCGCCGCCCGCTCCACACCCGGCAGGGCTCGCACGCGCCCCACCAAATCGTTATAGAAACCCAGGCATCGCGCAAAATTCGCACAGAACGATTCGTTCGGTGTGATTCGCGCCGTCACGATTGACTCCGTCTGAAATCCGAGATTTACGTGCGACAACACCCACAGACTCTTCACCATCAATCCCGCGCCTGTCACCAGCATCACCGCCAGCGCGATTTCCGTGATCGCGAGCACGCTCCGCAGACGGTGGCTGACACCCATCGCCGCCGAATGCTGCCCGCCTATCTTGAGGGACTCCGTCAAATCGATCTTCGAGGCGTGCAGCGCCGGCGCCAAACCGAAAATCACGCCGGTCAGCAACGCTACGACTGCCGTGAATACCAGCACGCGCCAGTCTAGAGTCACGGTTGCGAGCCGCGGCGTGTCCGCGGGCAAAATCGCCTTCAGCCACGCCAGTCCGTTCACGGACAGCAACATTCCAAAGGCGCCTCCCAGAATCGCCAGAATCGTGCTTTCCGTCAGCAATTGTCGGCAAATTCTCCAGCGCCCTGCACCGAGCGCCGCGCGCAACGCCATTTCCCGCTGACGCGTCGCTGCACGAGAGAGCAGCAGATTCGCCACATTTGCGCAAGCAATCAGCAGCACCAGACCAATCGCTCCCAGCAACACCAGGAGCTTCGTTTGCACCTCCCCCACAAAATCCTGCTGCAGCGAAATCAGGCTGGCGCTCTTCCAGTTGTCCGGCATCTTCCAAGGAAACATGGAGACGACGCGCGGCGCGAACTGCTGCAACTCCGCGTGTGCTTGTTCGAGCGTCGCGCCGGCGCGCAGCCGTCCGATGACCGGTAGGAACGGGCCGCCAAACAGGGCGCCCAAATTCCCCGTGTCGAGGTGGAGAGGGACCCACAGTTGTGTCTTCGGTGACAGGAATTGAAAACTTGCCGGCATGACTCCCACAATCTGCCGGCTGATACCCTCCAGCGTTATGGATCGCCCGATCACGTTCACGTCACTCCCAAACCTGTCGCGCCACAACGCTTGACTCAGGACGACCACGTTGTCCTGGCTCGGGTGGTCTTCCCCGGCCAGAAAAACCCTACCCAGTGTTGGCTTTACGCCCAGCGCCGAGAAAAACTCCGCCGATACGGAGCTTCCGTCAAGCCGCACTGGGTTGCCCAGGCCCGTTAAATTGAATTCTGTCCCTTCCCAGTAAGTTGCCACGTCCATCGTGTGCAAATCCGAACGCATCGCAAGGAAAGCGCCTTCTGGATACGAATTTGTGATGCGCATCAGGCGCTCCGGCTGTGGAAACTCGAGCGGCCGCAGGAGCACGCCGTTCACGATGGAAAAAATGGCGGTGTTGGCGCCAATGCCGAGGGCAAGCGTAAGAACGACGACGGCGGTGAAGCCCGGTGACTTGCGCAGCATCCGAAACGCGTAACGCAAATCCTGCAGCAAAGTTTCAACGAAGTGCGTGCCACGCGCTTCGCGACATTCTTCCTTCACGTATTCGACTCCGCCGAATTGTGCGAGCGCTCGGCGACGCGCTTCGGCAGGATTCATGCCCGCTGCAATGTTGTCGGCGATTTGCTGCTCGACGTGGAAGCGCAATTCGGAGTCAAGTTGGTTATCGAGAGCGCGTTTGCGCAACAGACGACGTAGCCAGCGCATGGCTGTTTCAACCTCCTATTCGTATCGCAGCGCGACCATGGGATCGACCTTCATGGCCCGCCGCGCGGGAATGTAGGTCGCGACGAGAGCAACGACGACGAGCGCGACGATGGCCAGCGCCATCGTCACGGGATCATTCGGCGTCAGCCCAAACAGCAGCCCCTTCACCAGCCGCGTAATCCAAATCGACCCGAGCAGCCCCGCGGCGATGCCCACGAGGAGAACGATGGCCGCGTCGCGCATGACGAGGCGAAGAATGGAAGTTTGCTGCGCGCCGAGGGCCACGCGAATGCCGATCTCGTGCGCTCGCTGCGTGACCACGTAGGCCATCACACCGTAGAGGCCGATGGCGGTAAGCAAGAGGGCGAGGCCGCCGAAGAAGCCAGAGAGAACAGCCATTAAATGCTCCTGCAGCACGGAATCGTCGGCTTGCTGTTTTAATGTGGTGAATTGCACAGACGCGGATTTGTTCACGCTGGCCATGGCGTCGCGCACGGCGGGAATCAGCGCGCCCGGTGTAGTAGCTGTGCGAATTTCAAAGGTGGTGTCTTCGCGGAGGTTGTGAATCTGGGCGAGCGGGACGTATGCAGTTGAAAGAAAGTCCTGATCCAGCGAATCACGCTTTGCGTTCTG
>DASRQP010000140.1:0-3399 GCA_035696585.1 Candidatus Acidiferrales bacterium
GATGGCACGGTGACGCAATCGGGGGTTCCCGCGGGATGGAAAGACACGCTTCCCGTCTACGTGCACGTAAAAGGCAAGGCCGGAATTATCGGCTGGGTGAAGATCGGGAAGCCAACTACGCCGTTGCGAATCGCGCTTCCGTTTCAACCTGACAAATTAAGCTTGAATGACAACGGAGAAATTCTCGCGGAGATTAAATAGAGGGAGAGGCTGGGGCGCTATTGCTGCAACTGCGGGACCGGCAACAGGGGCAAGCGGCGGGGCTCGCCGTGGAATCCGCGAACCTCGACATCTTCGAGAAGCAATGACGGCGCAACGATGGAGCTGGGAATACCGCCCTCGACCGAGCCGAACGTGGCGAGAGCGGTGCCGCCGAGTCCCTGTTGCTCGTTCTGCATAAAACTGGAAACCGTAGAATCATTGCCGATTCCCGCGATGGTGCGAAACGCGCGGAGATCGAGGCCCTTGATGTGCGAGCCGCGGACGAGTTCCTCGTGGCCGTCGGAGACGTAGACGCGATAAACAAGCAGCGGCAAGCGGTCGCCGCCAGCCAGCCCGTCGGCAAGCCCGGAAATAATGTCGGAGAAATCCTGCTGCGTTTGCGCGCCAAGCGCGGGATTGTCCATGCGCTTGATTTCCAGACACCACTGCTGGCCGTTTGTTTTGCAGAGGTCGATGAATTTCTTGCGCAAGTCCGCGGGACTCACCGTGTTAGTCGCTTGGAAAAACAAATTACTGCTTGTGGGTTGCGGCGGCGTAAGCAATGCGGAGCGCGCGTGACCATTGGACTCCAGGAAATCAGCGCCGGGGCGCCGCGACATCAATAAATTTTTCAGTATGCCATTTTCCACGACGTTGACCTTCTGGCCGCGCACGCCTTCATCATCCACGTCGTAACCGCCGAAGAGCGGCTGACCCTGAAAATCCTTCGCGGAAGGATCATCGGTGATGGAAACATTCAGCGGCAGAACGCGCGTGCCGACGCGGCCAGACCATTCGCTGTTCCCACCCATCTGCTGCAACATTTGATCGAAGGCAGGAACGCTCGAAAGGGGCGGCCGCGCGCCGGAAAGAGAGGGTTCGAGGGCTTGCGCGAGGACAGACCCGGCAGCGGTCGCGTCGAAAAGAACCGGGCCTTCGTAGTCCGAAACGTTGGGAGCCGCGCGGAGTTGTTCGAGTTGCGTCGCGGTCTGCTCCAGTGCTGTGCTGATTTTGTCTGGTTGCGGCAACCCGGATGGCTGCGCGGCGTAGCTCGAATAGAAATTGTGGAGCGGCATGCCGTCAGTGGCTTGCGTGTCGAGGCTCGCTTCGATGCCCGCAACGCTGTGGGAAATGCGAAGCTTCGTGCCTTCGCTGGTCAGAAGATAGTACGTAGTGTAAATGAGATAGTAGTGGACGCGCGAGCCGTAAAGATCCGGAAAACCACGCAGGGACTTGGAAGCCTCGCGGGCTTCGTCTTCCCAGTTGCGCGACGTCCAGTCTGAATTCATCAGCGGTTGAATATCCACGACCGGCTGGTCAATTTTTGAGAAATCCGGAATCTCCGGAGGCCGCGCGAGACTATTTAGAAACGCTTTTTTGTTGGAATACTGGACGAGAGCTTCCTTGTAAGCCTGATCCGTGGCGAGCCAAAGGTCCTGGCGGAAAGACTTGTAGTCACGATCAATTCCCACCTGGCCCGTGGAACCGAGAAAACCCTGGAAACCATTCTGGGTAATAAAATTGGAGCTATCGAGTTGATTGTCGCCGACGCGGACGCCCACGGACATCAAGCGGTTGCGCGTGTGGGTGCTGGAAATGAGGGTGCCGAAGGAAGCGGTGATGCTGCGAATGTCGACATCCATGGCGCGATATTCGATGTAAAACGGCTTCAACTGCCCGGGCAATTGCAGCCGCGCCACGTTGCGCGCCATTTCGTCCTGCATGGCCTGGAGCGTCTGGTCATTATCACTCGGTGCGTCATTCTGCGCACGGGCGGGGAGCGCGCCAAATAAGATGACGGCCAGCACTGCCGCGACAATAAGGTTAAGCGAGACGCGCGAGATGCGACTGATGTGCCCAAGGTGAATAGCGGGACGCGGCGTCATTGTGCGGATTCCTTGGACTGCGGGTCATGCGCGGGGGGCGGCAGGATCGGAGGCGTGTCCGTGGAAGATTCTTTCTTCGAGACTTCCATTTCCGAGATGAGAATTTCCGGCGCTACCGCGGAGACGGGCACAGAACCCGATTCCGCGCCGCAATAGCCGTTGAATATTTCCTGAGTATCACCCGTGGCGATAATTTTCGTGATGGAAATCAGGGGCGTGCCGACGATGTTTACGCCGCGAACCAATTCGTCGGGGCGGCCGTCGGGGAAAACTTTGTAGACGATCAACGGCTGCACTTGAAAGGCTTGCGGCTGGGCGCGTCCGGTGAAGGTGAAGCCTCCGGCGATATCGTCAATCAGCAGGCCAAAAGGCTTTCCTTGTTTGCGAATTTCCTCAATGAAGCGTTGGCGCAGGGCCGCGTTGGTCATCGTCTTGCTGCTCTCGACGATTGTGTTCCCCATGCGGGCGACGGGCTGGAAGCCGAGTTGACGACGGCCGTGAGCGTTGGAATGCGGGAAATTAATCAGCGGAGAGCGACCCATCAGGAAATTTTTCAAGATGCCGTGATCGACGAGCGTAACATTCTGCGCGGGCACGCCTTCATCGTCGAAAGGATAATAGCCGAGCAGGACTTCGCCGTGGACTTCCTTCGTCGTGGGGTCGTCGCGCACAGTAATGAAATCGGGAAGAATCGGTTGCCCGACTTTACTTGTGAAAGTCTGTCCCTCACTCGCGTCTTTCTGGCGGAAACCTTCCAGGCGATGCCCGAGCACTTCGTGAAAGAAGACGGCAGCGGCGCGACCGGTGAGAAGAGTGGGGCCAGCGAAAGGCTCGACGAGCGGGGCCTTCTGCAACGCGGCGACCTGCCCGCTCAATATGCGAATCTGATTCATGACGGCGGCTTCGGTGGGCGCTTTTGAGGGATCGACCCAGTCGAAATTCGCGTAGCGCTCGAGGTCCATGCCGTCCGGCGCTTTGCCTTGCACAAACAACTCGAGGCGGTAGCGAATCTGGCCGAACGCCTGCTTTGAGCCTTCGCTATTCACGAAATATTGGTTTGTCGCGCCCGCCGTGAAGGTGACAATGGAATTCAGCACCGCAGGCGACGTGCTGAATGCCGCCGTGTACTGGCGGACTTTTTCTTCCCACGGCTTGCGGTCCACGTGGAACGAAACCGCCGAGCCGATGGACACATGCGGCTCCTCATGGGAAAAATCCGGCGCGCGCTGTTCGGCGGATTGCGCCTGCACTTCCTTGCTGGTCTGAACGGCGATGAACGCCTGAACAGCGGCGCGATATTGGCGGTCCGTTT
>DASRQP010000141.1:0-12287 GCA_035696585.1 Candidatus Acidiferrales bacterium
TCCGATACTGGCAATGGACAGCGCCGCACTCCCCGTATTCTTAAGCTGCACCGGAGGCTGGGTCGTCGAACCGCCCACGTTGACGCTTCCGAAATTAAGTGAAGTGCTTGACAGGCCGACGGCAGGCATTGCGGCGGTCGCTTCGGTTCCGGATAGCGCAATGGCCGCCGTGCCTGTCGACTGATTGCTGGTTTCCGCGAAAGATATCACCGCTTGTGCCGCAAGATTTCGTGGCGGATTTGGTTCGTTGGGGGCGAAGTCCACTGCGATTGTGCAGCTCGCGTCCGGCAAAACTGCCGCGCCGGCGATACAGGTGTTGCTTCCTCCAAAGGCAAAATCGGTCGCGTTGACGCCGGAAATTTTTGCATTGGTGATGCTCAGCGTCGCATTTCCCGTGTTGGTCAAAATCGAAGTACTTGGCGCCGTCGTAGTGCCTTGCGCCACATTGCCAAAACTCAGTGACGTCTGCGATAACGTGACTTCGCCCGAGGCTCCCGTGCCTGTCAGTGTCAAGGTCTGCGGCGCGCCCACTCCGTCGTCAGCCATCTGCAACGACGCCGTTTCGGTTCCAACAATCGCAGGCGTAAACGTGACCGCGAAGCCGCAATTCCCTCCCGGCGCGATGGGCGAATTCGACAGGCAAGTATTCATCTGCGAAAAATCGGCGCTGTTCGCGCCTGTAATCGTCACTCCGCTGACGTCCAGATTTGCGTCGCCTCCATTTGTGAGCAAGATGTTCACGGGAGGCGACGCGGTGCCCGTTGGCAAGGCTCCGAAATTGGCGACCGCCGGGTTGAACGCGGCGCATGCTGCTGGACCTGTGCCCACCGCGACCTTCGTGAGAATTGCATCCGCGGACGCAGTCGTTGCGGCGCAGCTTGTGCATGTGGGCTGGAATCCATTGTTCGCATTGGTTGCGAGCGGATAATCGTGAGACAACGTGTCGCCGAAAACGATGGCGTCCCCCGAGGAGTCAGCCGCGACTGCGTTGGCCTCGGTGGTCACGCTGCCGCCCAAAAAAGTCGCGTAGACCAGCGACGCCGCGCCGCCTATTGTGGGATTCAACTCGGTTAGAAAAGCGTCCTGAGTCCCGCTGAATCCCTGCAACGAACATAAAATCGGAAAATCGCCGGAACTCGTGCTTCCCGCCACATACACTTGCGCGGGAGACAGCACCGCGATCGCCGCGCCTGTGTCCGCGGCTGTTCCGCCGAGATAAGTTTCATATTGAAGCGAGGGCACTCCGCCCGTTGTTTGACTGATGACCGCGAGAAACGCGTTACTGCTTCCCTTCAACGTCGTTTGATAGCCCGCATTGGTCACGCCTGAACTGGGAATGAAATCGGGCGATTGCGTCGCGCCAGTGATGTAAGCGTCCGGCGGAACGGAGGCGTCCACTGCAATCGCCATCGCCTGGTCCGATTGGCTTCCGCCGAGAAAGCTCGCGTACACCAAACCTTGCGCGCCGGGCTTCGGATTTATTTGCATCACGAATGCGTCGAACGCGCCGCCGCCATACGCCGACTGGAACGCATTCGTCGTTGGAAAGCTCACGGGCATCGACGTGAATCCGGCGACATACGCGTTGCCGTTCGCGTCAACCGCAACGCTTGAACTTCCCACCGTCGCGTTGATGCCAAAATAGGTCGAGTACATCAGCGCGCCGGATGCGGATGCAAATTCTGCGAGAAACCCGTCGGACGTACCGCCGCCGTAAGTGGTTCTGAATCCGTTCAGCGTTGCCGCCATCGGCAAATCGGTTGAAGCCGTGTCCGAGGTGACAAAAATATTCCCGGCGGAGTCGCTGGCAATTCCGGCGGCATCTTGGGTCGCCTCGGCGCCGTTGCCGCCGAAGTATTTCGAATAAATGAACGCATCGCCTGCGGCATTGAGCTTTGTGATAGTCAAGTCAGACGGACCATTCAGCGCGCTGCCATCGGTGACCGGAAAATCCGTCGACGTGCTCCATCCAAGCACTGCAAGTTGCGGCGGCGTGGTGGTTCTATCGACCGCCACCATGCCGCCCAGATCGTTTTTGCTGCCGCCGATGAATGTCAGATAAACAAGCGAAGACGATCCATTCTGCGTGGTATCGATCTTCGCAACGAACAGGTTCGAAGTGCCTCCGAGCGGGCCTTCATTGCCGGTGGCGGTTTCAGGAAACGATGCCAGCGTGGTGGTCCCGCCGACGTACACGGCTCCGGTGGAATCGACTGCGACGCTGCTCCCTTTTTCTGCTCCGCTGCCGCCTAAGAAAGCGGTGTAGCTGATTGAAATGGACGGGTCGATGACGATTGGCAAGTCCGGGCGATGCTTCCCGATTGCGAAACCGATTACATTCGAGGCGAGTAGTTTGTAACCGCCCGTGACATTTATTTTTGTGCCGCGGTCACGCTGATAGATTTTCGGGATGTGCATCACGATTTGGCGTCCATGCACTCGAAAAATGAGATTGCCGCGGCGGTCGAGATGCATCGCATCCGCGCCCACGGCGCGCAACCGTACATTTCGAAGTGAACTGCCCGGTGAAACAGCCAAGTCATATTCGAGGCCGCTTTTTCCGCCGTAAAATCGCGCGCCGATACCTGGATACATCCCGCTGTATTCAACCGAAGAATATTGCGGGATATCTCTAAGCCATTTTTGCGGATCGCGTCCCAAGAGGTAGTTTGTCTTTCCCGGCAACATCGCTTGTCCATGCGCGCGAACTCCGCGGTTTGAGCCGAGGAATTCGAGTCGCAACCTGTCTTGGGATGCAGGCTTCGTGCCTGCACCGGCGGCATTGACCCGCGCCCATGACAACTCAAGGCCGCGCTGCGTCAGAAAAACGGTGGCGTCGTTTGCGCGCGTGATGAACTTCACTTTGGCGTCCGCCTGGCCGACATTCGGCTCAAACGTCCATGGCAGATTCGCTAGAGTGTTGGCAAGTTGTTGCGTCGGAAGAGTGGAGAAGACTGCTCGCGGGGAGGGCCGCCGAACAATTTGAACAATTGCGGCATGCCGGGGGTGAACCCGCAAAATGCTGATTCCCAACGCGGCCACCGCACATGCGGCTAACGCCCCACCAAACCGCACGATTCTCCCCGAGCCTTCACAGGCCGACGAAATACGTCGCAGCCGGAAAAACCGCGGTCGTTTCACTGTCGCAGGATGGTGGTTGTCGAACCTTTAGCCCATTGAGAGGTGCAGGCGCACTATTGCGCGGCGATGTGAGCATGTCAACTACGTATTTACTTAGTACAGTATTATACAGGCAGAAGAGAGCGCGCTATTGCACAGGCCATGCGTAGAAATCGGCGCCGAGCGAGACTTCAATGAATCCCTCGGGGGGCAGCACGTCGACGGGCAACCCGTTGCGCCAAAGCGAGACGCTGAAGCGCAGCGTTTTCTGTCCAACCAACAAAAATAATTCCTTCGCGATACTCAGCTCGATAATTTTGCCCAGCGCCACTGAAATTTTCCGTGGCGCGTCCTCCAACGCTGTTCCCTTTCGTTCAGCGGACAAGCTTGCCACGTTACCGTTGTGCATGCGCGCCACAAGCTTCATCTCCGACTGGTCCTCGAAGACAAATCGAAACTCGCAATCGCCGAGTTGTTCGAAGGGCTCTCGCAGCGAGTCGACGCGGAGATAAAAGCGGTCCGCGCTGAATCCGTAGAATATCTCTCCGATGCAATACACCTGCCCGTGCATGGTCGCGTCCTGGCGTTGGGCGGCGTAATATCCCGCTCCGAGCCACTCAAAATACGAAGTCACGCGGCCATCCACTTCCACCTGAAGCCAATCGGTTGGCGGCACGGGGCGCGAGCGCAACAGAATTCTCTTGATCGGATGCGCCAACGCTTCGGGGGCTTCCCGCCCCAGCGCTGAATAAACCTGCACCAAATGCTTGCGGTACAATTCGTCGAATTCCTGGTCGTTTGCCGAACCATGTTCGGGGCCGTACCACCAGCACCAATCGCTTCCCTCGGCGGCGAGCAAGGCCTCATACGCAAGAGGAAGATCCTCAGCGCGCAGGGCGTCTGGCGTGCCTTCCTTGCCGGCTGCTTGAACCTTTGCATACAGTTCGCGCGCATCGCGCAGCAGTTCCCACGCGCGAATGTCCTCCGCATCTCCAATCCAAATATTGAAATTCGCATCGATCCACGAACCGGGGAAAATCCCTTCGAGTGTGCCGATTTCGCCCGCCTCCGCAATCGCTTCAGTGGCGGTCAGCGCGCGAATGTCGGGATCATCATCAATGCGCTTGTAGAGCTGCCTCAAAAATTCCCTACCGCTGCCGGGATAATATTCCCAGGCGTTTTCGCCATCCAGAATCACCGACACGGTGGCGGGCTTCGCGCCGTGCGTCCGCTCGCCGATGAGGCGCAACCGCCGGTGAAAATCATCGGCCGCGGCCGAAGCGTCCATGCGCGAATAAACGAAACCGATTAAATCGGACAAATAGTGGTCGCGAAAAAATCCATGGATTTCTTTGCCGTGGATCCTGAACTTCCACGGCGAATACAACTCGTGCGCGTTCTCCGGAAAGCCCGCGCCATCGCGCCAGAATCCGATGTTGCGCGTTCGTCCAAGAATGCCTTCGTCGGTGGCGAACCAGCGGAAGCCCAATTCCGCAGCGATGTCCAGAGTTTCGTCGGAGACCGAGCCTTCCGAAGGCCACAGTCCCGATGGATGCTGCCCGAAAATCTGCTGGTGATAGCGGCGCGCGCGAACCAGTTGCTCCTGCGCGTCTTCGGCGAAACGGAACGGAGGGACGAGCGCCGGAGTATAGGGATTGGCGACGCGCGCGATTTGCGAATCGCACAGCAACGGCAGTATCGGGTGGTAGAACGGCGTAGTCGAGATTTCGATTTGCCCGCGTTCAGCGGCGGCGCGGTACTCCGGCAATACACGCGCGACTAACTCGGCCTGTTTTTCACGCAGCGCTTCCTTGTCCGCCTCCGTGTAATCCGCGCCCTTCGCTGCCAGCGCGGAAACAATCGGGTCACGCGCCAGATATTCTTCGTCCATCCACGCAAGCTGCGAGAGCAATTGCAAATCCCGCCAATCCCGCGCGCCAAACTGCGCAGCGGCGCGTTCGCCCGATTTTTGGGTCCATTCAAATAGTTCGACAAATCGCGGCCAACGGCTCATCAGGTGCTCATGGTTCACCTGAAACGCGCGATGCAGAATTTCGCGTTTGTCGGCCGGCGTGAGTTCATCGGCAGCCTTGAACGCCGCGCGGAACCACGGATCGTCAAAGTCGCCGCTCGCGTACTCTTCGATTTGCTGGGCGAGCGAAGGAACCACATTGAATGTGGCGTGGACGCGCGGAAATTCGGCGAGCGTCCGCACCATTCCCCAATAATCCTTCAACGCGTGCAGACGCGTCCACGGCAGGATGTACCTCTTTGTTGCGGGGTCCCGATATTGCGGCTGGTGCATGTGCCACAGAAGAACCAAATGCACACGGCTCATGCTCTACGACTCTCCGACGACTCCTGCGCCATCGTGCTAGAATGACACCGCGCTGCCATGCGCATCCTCGACCGATACGTCTGCCGCGAAGTCGCTTCCCACGCGTTGCTGGGTCTCGCCGTTTTTACTTTTGTTTTTTTCGTGCCGCAGCTTGTACAGCTGATGGCGCTGATCGTCCAGCATGCGGGAACGGCAGGCGAAACGACATTGCTGTTCGCTTCTTCGCTTCCGCCGGTTCTGATTTTCACGCTGCCCATGTCGATGCTGGTAGGAGTTCTCATTGGCCTGGGCCGTCTCTCCGCGGATAGCGAAATCGTGGCGCTGAATGCGAGCGGCGTCAGCCTTCGTCGCCTGCTCGTCCCGATCGGCGCTATTGCGCTGACGGCCACTGTTCTTGCTTTCGTCATCACTCTTTGGCTCGGCCCGCGTTCGCTGCGAACGTTGCGGTCCCTTGAGACTCGCCTTCGCACTTCGCAGGCTTCTTACGCTGTGCAGCCGCGAATCTTCGACGAACGATTCCCGCACGTTGTTCTTTACGTGCAAGACGTCGGCGCTTCCGGCACACGCTGGCGCGGCGTTTTTCTGGCGGACTCGAGTTCCTCTGCAGGCTCGAAGGTAACCTTCGCAAAGGACGCCATTGTAGCCGCCGATCCGCAGCAGGACAAGCTTACACTGAACTTCGACGATCTTTCGACGCACGAGTTCAACCCAAAAGATCCGGAGCGCTACAATCTTTCGACCTCCGCGGCTCAGTCCATGGAGGTGTCACTCGAAAATGCCGATGCGGCTGCTCAGGGCCCGCGAAAACTCTCCGACAAAGAGCGCTCCGTCCGCGAATTGCTCAACATCAAGGGACCTGGCTGGCTGGACGCGCGCATCGAACTGCAGGAGCGTTTTGCTTTTCCGAGTGCGTGTCTGCTATTCGCTCTTCTCGGAGTGCCGGTGGGAGTACGGCCGCGCCGCGGCGGCCGCGCAGCCGGCTTCGTGCTTACCGTGCTGTTAATTTGCGCGTACTATTTGCTGTTCGTCACCGGCGTCCATCTTGCCGAACAAGGTTCGGTTACGCCGGCCCTCGGCGTCTGGACGGCGAATATCGCAACGTTGCTGGTCGGTTTGGTCCTGCTGCGCCGCATCGAACAGATACGTCCCGAGGCGCGCTGGCTCGACCACCTGCGGGACGTTTTCCTTCGCAATATCGGTGGCAAAGCTCGGCCGGCGACAGCCGCTTCGGTACCTGCACCGTTGCCGAATGGCCGCGCGCCGCTAAACATCGGCGAAACGCGGCCAGCAAGTTATAAGACGAGTGCCTTTCCTTTGATCTTCGATGTCTATCTTCTGCGCACTTTTACTTATTGGCTTGTCCTGATGCTGGTGGGATTCATGATTTTGTTCGACGCGTTCACGCTTTTCGATTTGCTCGGCGACATTTCCCGAAACCACATCTCGGTTTTTATGGTCGCGAGCTACTTCCTGCATCTTCTGCCCATGATGGTCTACCAACTTCTGCCTTTGGCGGCGCTGGTAGCCACACTCATTACGCTGGGTATTCTCTCGAAGAATAATGAGGTGACCGCATTCAAGGCTTGCGGCATCAGCCTGTTTAGACTGACGCTGCCGCTGATCCTGGCCGGTGTAGTGCTCGCGGGCGCCATGTTCCTCCTCGACGACACTTTCCTTCCCTACGCCAATCAGCGCCAGGACGCGATACACGACCGGATCAAAGGGCGCCCGGCGCAAACCTATTACGAACCGGCTCACCAGTGGATATTCGGAGAAAGCGGCACAATCTACAATTACCAGCTCTTCGATCCGGATCACAATTTGTTCGGCGGGCTGAACGTTTTCGAACTCGATCCCGCGAGTTTTCAAGTTCGCCGCCGGGTCTACGCGAGCCGCGCTTCGTGGGAGCCGAGCCTGAACGCATGGGTCCTCGAAAATGGCTGGGTCCGGGATTTCAGCGGGTCTTCGATAACGCACTACGCGCCATTTCGCGTCGCTTCGCTTCAGGATATCTCCGAGCCACCGTCGTATTTCAAGCGCGAGGTGTTCCAGTACTACCAGATGAATTGGTGGCAGCTGAGGAATTACATTCGAGGGCTGCAGAAGGCTGGCTTTGACACTTCGCGGCTCTCCGTGGAATGGCACAAGAAATTCGCGTTTCCGCTGATCACCGCCATCATCATGTTCCTCGCGATGCCATTTGCTTTTCTGGTCGGCGCGCGCGGCGCCACGGGAGGGTTGGCTCTTGCAGTGGGAATCGGTATCGTTTACTGGGCGACGGCCGCGCTCTTCGAAGCGATGGGTACAGTGGGACAATTGCCGCCATTCCTCGCGGCGTGGGCTCCCGACGCTATCTTCGCGTTCGCGGGACTCTACTTCTTCTTAAAGATGCGGACGTAACGGGTAGTTAAAGTAGTTCTTGAATCCGCCAATCGACCTGTTTCTTTGGTCATGGGTCAGTTTGAATTCTGACTCCTTGTGTCACGATCAAGAAAATTCAAACTGACCCACCACAGTTTCTTTCGAATCGCCGCCTATTTCGAAATCAGGGATCGCACTTTCTGAAGCACCAAATCGATTCCTACTTCGTTGTGTCCGCCTTCCGGAATAATAATGTCGGCATACCTTTTGCTGGGTTCGACGAATTCAAGATGCATGGGCCTTACCGTTTTCTGATATTGCTCGACGACGGATTCAAGGGTGCGCCCGCGGTCGCGAATGTCTCGCACGAGGCGCCTGATAAATCTGAGGTCAGCGTCCGTGTCGACGAATATCTTGATGTCCATCAGGTTGCGCAGGGCCTCGTTCTCGAAAATCAGGATTCCCTCCACCAGAATCGCCGGCTGCGATTCCAGCCGCGCCGTTTCCTGAACCCTCCGGTGCTGCGTGAAATCATAAACGGGCCGCTCGATGGATTTGCCGTCTTTCAACTGCCGGACGTGCTCGATAAACAGTTCTGCATCCAGCGCGTTCGGATGGTCGAAATTATGCTGCGAACGCTCCTCGAGGGGCAAATGCGACAGGTCTTTGTAGTAATGATCCTGCTGGAGGACGAGTACTCCGCTGTCAGCAAGCTCCCGCGAGAGCCGGTTCGTGATCGTGGTTTTTCCCGATCCCGTTCCGCCGCAGATGCCAATTACAAAGGCTGAAGATCTCATCGCGTTTTGCGTTTTCTGTTTTTCTTCGCGGCTTTCTCTTCAATCACCGCCTGCGCCGCGGCTAACCTCGAAATCGGTACGCGGAACGGCGAAGCGCTCACGTAATTCATTCCCACGTTATGGCAGAATTTCACGCTTGGCGCATCTCCGCCATGCTCCCCGCAGATTCCCACTTTCAATTTCGGCCGCGTTTCCCGGCCGCGCGCAATCGCCCACTCGATCAACATTCCAACGCCTGACTGATCGAGCGTCTGGAACGGGTCCGCCGCGAAAATTCCCGCTTTCTTTTCGTCCACATATTCGGGCAGGAATCTGCCCGCGTCGTCGCGCGATAGGCCCATCGTGGTTTGCGTCAGATCGTTTGTGCCGAAGGAGAAGAACTCCGCCACTTCCGCGATCTGATCCGCGAGCAACGCAGCGCGCGGCAACTCAATCATCGTGCCCACCAGATAGTTAAGTTTTACTTTATGTTTCGCGATGAGCGCGTCTGCCACTCGACGCGTCTCGACTTCCAAAATTTTCAGCTCTTTCTTGTCCATGACCAGCGGATGCATGATCTCAGGGAATACTTTAACGCCGCGTTTCTGGCATTCGATTGCGGCCTCGATAATCGCGCGCACCTGCATCTCGAGAATTTCGGGATACGTGATGCACAGACGGCAGCCGCGGTGTCCCAGCATCGGGTTCGACTCGTGGAGTTGCTCGACGCGGCGAATCACCGTCTCGACGGGTATGCCTATTTTTTTGGCCAACTCTTCCTGCTTGGCGCGTTCGTGCGGCACAAATTCGTGCAGCGGCGGATCGACCAGGCGAATCGTCACAGGCAGTCCGTTCATGGCTTCAAAAATGCCGATGAAGTCCCGCCGCTGGAAAGGCAGGAGCTTATCGAGAGCGCGCTGCCTCGCTTCTTTGTCATCGGCTACGATCATTTCTTGTATGGCCAACTGCCTCTCGATGCTTTTCTCCGGCTGCTCGAAGTCCTTGAAAAACATATGCTCCGTGCGGCACAGACCGATGCCTTCCGCGCCCATTTCGCGGGCACGGCGCGCGTCAACGGGCGTATCGGCGTTCGTCCGCACACCCAACCTGCGGATTTTGTCCGCCCAGCCCAACACCACGGAATAGGCCTTGGGCGCTTCGGGCCGCGCCAGCGGAATTTCTCCCTCGTAGACAAAGCCTTCGTTTCCATCGATGGTGAGGAAATCGCCTTGATGGATCAGCCGGCCGTTCACGTGCATTTCCTTCTTGGCATAATTAATGTCCAACGCTTCACAGCCCACGATGCAGCACTTTCCCCATCCGCGCGCGACCACTGCCGCGTGGCTCGTCTTGCCTCCCGTGGCCGTCAAAATTCCTTGCGCTGCGTTCATTCCGCCCACGTCCTCGGGACTGGTTTCGCGGCGCACAAGAATCACTTTTTCTCCGCGCAGCGCCCATTCTTCCGCTTCATGAGCAGTGAAGACTGCTTTGCCTGCCGCGGCGCCCGGTACGGCATTCACGCCGGTCGCTATTTTGCGTTTCGTCAACTCATCCCTTGTCGCCGTGGGCGCAATGACGGGATAAAAAAGGCGTTCGACGTCTTCCGGCTGAATTCTCTGGAGCGCCTCTTCGCGCGAAATTAATCCTTCATTTGCCATGTCCATGGCCACTTGGAAGGTCGCGGCCGGTGAACGTTTTCCGGTGCGCGTTTGCAGCATGTACAACTTTCCGTCTTCCACCGTGAATTCCAGGTCCTGCATATCGCGATAATGGCGTTCAAGCTTCTGGCGCACACCTTCAAGTTGTTTATAAACTTTCGGCATGCGCTTGGCCATTTCACTCAGCTGCATTGGCGTACGAATTCCCGCCACAACGTCTTCGCCCTGCGCGTCAATCAGGAAATCGCCGAAGAAGATTTTCTCTCCCGTCGAGGGGTCGCGCGTGAAGCAAACGCCTGTGCCTGAGTTTTCGCCACGGTTTCCGAATACCATCTGCACGACGTTTACAGCAGTGCCTAGCAGGCCGGTGATTTTTTCCACGCGTCGGTAGGTCACCGCCTTCTCGCCCATCCACGATTCGAACACCGCTCCAATCGCGCCCCACAGTTGTTCTTGCGGATCTTCCGGAAAATCCTTGCCTGTCTTGCTGCGGAAATATTTCTTGTACTCACCAACCAGATCCCGCCAGCCTTCAGCGGGAACTTGCGTGTCGTCTTTTACCTTAAAGCGAACCTTTAAGTCGCGCAGCTTCTCTTCCAACTCATCCTTCGGCAGTCCAATCACAACCGATGAGTACATCTGAACGAATCGGCGGAACGCGTCGTAAGCGAACCGCTCGTTGCCGGTGATCTTCGCGAGGCCTTCCACGGAGCGCGAATTCAGGCCCAGGTTCAGAATCGTCTCCATCATTCCAGGCATGGAGCGCGCCGAGCCGGAGCGCACGCTCACGAGAAGCGGATCCTTCGCGTCACCCAATTTCTTGCCCGTGGTTTTCTCCAAGCGGGCGAGATTTGCCTTCACCTGCCCTGGCAATTCCTTGGGATATTTTCGGCCGTGCTTGAGGTAGTAATCGCAGGTCTCTGTGGAGATCGTAAATCCCGCCGGAACCGGCAAACCGATCCGCGTCATCTCCGCAAGACCGGCACCTTTGCCGCCGAGAACGTCTTTCATCTGTCCGTTGCCTTCTGCTTTTCCTGCTCCAAAGTAATAAACGTATTTCACCAGTCCTCACCTTTTACTCGAAGTTTATTTCACTGAAAATTTCAGAAAAAATGTCGGCGCGTCGACAGGAATTTCGGCCGACAAATGAGATTCGCAGAATTAAATTTCTACTTTAACATTTCATCTTCACTTCTCTTCCGCAACCATTTCCGAAAAATCCGCGATGGTCGAAAATTCCCGCAACAAACCCGCGAGCAATGCCAATCGGTTTTTCCGTACCGCCGCATCCTCGTCCATCACCATCACATCGTCGAAGAATCGGTCGACCGTCGGACGCAATTCTGAAATGGATTCCAATGCTTCTTTGTACCGTCCGGCCCGTTTATGCGCCGCCGCGCGTTCCGCCAGCACCAGCGCCTCGCGATGAAGCTGCTTCTCGGCTTCTTCACGAAATAGCTCCGTCTTTACCGAGCCGCCCTCCCCGCCAGCAGGGCCGGCCTTCTCGACTATTTTCCTGATGCGTTTGAACGCGATCGCCAGCGGCGCGAAATTCTTCGAGTGGCGTATGCTCTTGAGCGCCATGATGCGACTGCGCACGTCGAGCAAGTCATCCGAACTCGCCGCCATCGCCGCATTTACTTCGTCATACGCGAATCCCTGTTTCTCGCGCAGCAAATACTTCGCGCGTTCGCCGATGAACTCCAGCACCTTCTTTTCCAGTTCTGGCGCAACCGTGATTCCCGGCTTGTGCGCGGCGAGTCCCTTCGAACTCGCTGAAATTGCCGCGGACAATGAGAATGGCAATTTGCGCTCAAGTAAAATCTGAACCACTCCCGACGCCGCGCGACGCAATGCGAAAGCATCACTTGAACCCGACGGAATGATTCCCACCGCAAAACACGCCACGAGAGAATCCAGCTTGTCCGCAAGCGACACGGCGCAGCCCGTCAAATTTCGCGGAACGGAATCTTCGACGCCCACTGGCTTATACTGATCGTAAATCGCCCAGGAGACTTCCTCTTGTTCTCCTTG
>DASRQP010000142.1:0-23770 GCA_035696585.1 Candidatus Acidiferrales bacterium
TTTTTATTGACTACCCTATGGGGGTATGGTATCAAAACTTCGGTTGAATCTCAATACCGAGAGCAATCGACATGCTGGAGTTCATAATTCACAAATTTGAGTCTCCACCTGGCTCGGCTTGGCAACGAATGAGCATAACACAACGAACTTCTGACCTCTCTAGGCTCGCTCCGTTAAAGGAATAGCCGAACCAGAGCCCCTGGGGGGAGTCGTAAAGTATTTCTACACTCATTGAAACGCAGCTCATTAAAGGCGCAACGTGCTGTTGGGCGTCGCTATGTTCATCATGCGCAAGCTCGGCCTACTTTTTCTCGCTATGATTGTCTTGACGGCGTCGCGGTCATACTCGCAATCGCCGGCTTCCTCTGTCCAGCCGCCGCAGGCCTCTGCGCTAAATTCTCCCACTCAGGAATCAGCTCCGGCAGCAGATTCAGCGACGCTAACGATGTTTCCTCACTCCGATTCGACCCGCTGGTGGATTTCCGGGCAGGCAAACATCATTCTCCAGTGGCATCCCTCGTTCCCATCGAAATACAGCGGCCCGAACAGCCTTTCCGCTCCGGCGCAGAGCGCAACTTCCCGCGTTTTCACGCTGTACACAGGTTACGAGGTCACGGACACCACCGAAGTTTTCGCTGATCTCGAGGATTCCACCGGCGGCGGCATCGGCAATGCTCTTGGCCTCGCGGGCTACACGAATCTCGACGTCGTGCGCACCGCGGCAGGCGTTCCGCTCTCCCACGCACCCTATCTCGCTCGCGCGTTACTGCGTCAGATTATTCCCATGTCATCTAAGCGGGTTTCAACGGAACGGAATTGGCTGAACCTCGCAACTTCGCTCCCTGAACGCCGCCTGGAATTCTGGGTGGGCAAATTCACCCTTCCCGATTTCTTTGACACGAATGGCCCCGGCAGCGATTCCCATCTCCAATTCCTCAATTGGACGGTCGACAACAGCGGCGCGTACGACTATGCCGCGAACACGCGCGGTTATACCGACGGCGCGATGGTCGAGTACGACGACAGCCGCTGGTCCGTGCGCTTCGCGGAAGCACTTATGCCCAAAGTCGCCAACGGAATTCAGCTCGATGCCGATCTTGCCCGCGCGCGTTCGGAAAATTTCGAAACGGATTATCGCGGCGGCTTCCTTCATCATCGCGATGGCGTGATTCGCCTCGTCGCGTATTTGAATCACGCGAACATGGGCAGTTATCGTGAAGCGATTGACGAATTTCTCGCAGGCAAGACGTCGCAGCCCGATATCGTTGTCACGCGGCGCCAGGGACGCCACAAATACGGCTTCGATTTGAATTTCGAACAGAATCTAACGGATAAGCTCCGCGCGTTCGGCCGCTGGGGTTGGAATGACGGCCGCAACGAATCATTTGTATATACGGAAGTGGATCGTGCTCTTGAGTTTGGCGGAGACTACCGCGGCGACGCATGGCGGCGCAAAAACGATCGCGTCGGCGCGGCATTTTCGCTGAACGCCATTTCTGGTGACCACGCCCGTTATCTCGCGCTCGGCGGAATTGGTTTTCTTCTCGGCGATGGAGCGTTAAGTTACGGACGCGAAAAAATCTTTGAAACTTACTACACCGCGCACGTCTGGCGCGGCACGTTCGTTTCTTTCGACCTCCAGCACGTAACCAATCCCGGCTACAATCAAGACCGCGGTCCGGTTCTTGTCCCCGGCCTGCGCCTCCACGTGGATTTCTAAGGCTTAGTCTCTGCGTTCCACAGGTAAGCCGGCGCCAATCCAATCGTGCGCGAAATCCTGCGGGATCAGCAACACCACCAGTTTTGAAAATCCCATCGTGCGCAACTCCTCATATGCGGGATGAACGTTGGGACATTTTTCCCACGGGCAGCAACCGCAGTAAATCACCACTTCTTTGTCCCGTGCGATCCGCGCCGCCTCCGCCCTGAGCCGCGCGATTCCTTCTGGCGTTGACGCCGACCCCACAAAAATCGAACCAGGAATATGCGCACCTTGATAGAGAACCTTGAATCCAATTTGCAACACAACCGGCCGTCCTGCCGCCGGCCCCGAAATTTTCTTCGCCAGTTCCACGGGAGAAATTTGCCGCGCGTCTTTCCATTCCGGCGCAGTCACGGCCGGACCGGCAGCAGGGGGATCCGGTGGATCGCCGGGAACCGGAGCGAGCGCGCTCGTCACTTCGGGTGGCAGCTTATCGGCTCTCGCGAGCAGCGCGGTCACATCCCAGAGCTGCTGCTCGGAAAGCGACTCATGAAATCCCGGCATGCCCGTCAGCCGAATTCCGTTTTTCACTTTCCAGTAGGTCACGCCCGCAGGATCGTCCGCCACCATGCCGTGAGGAGAAAACAGTTGCGGTGGAGGGGGAAACATCCCGGCAGCGGCCGCCGATTTTGTGCCGTTCGGCAACCCATGGCAGAACGCGCAATTCGCTTGATATACTTTCGCGCCAGTCGTCAGATCGCCCGTCGTAAATCCCAAAACATCGCGCTTCGGTGCTTCCTTGTTAACTCGCGCGTGGAGAGCCTTCTTCGCGAAATACGTCTCCATCGGCATCGGCTTGTCTTCGGTCGCCACAGGGGCAAGCCCCAAATCGAAATAACAAAACACTCCCACAAAACCGATTATCAGCGCTACGACAATGCCAAGAATGAAATTTCTCACGGATGCGATCTCCTTCCTCGGATACTGCGTTCAATGATGTCGATGGTCCGCCGTCCTTGGCGCGAGAACGCCGGGATTATGATGCGTCCATCCCCGTATCATGCGCCAGAAATCTTTTCACCTGCGTGCCTCGCAAAACAGGATAAGCTCTGCCAATCGCCACTTTCGGGAGAAATTTGCAATGTTTCAAACGGATTTGCTCAAAGGCAGAACAATTCTGATCACGGGCGGGGGTACCGGACTTGGCCGTTCAATGTCGCTGTGTTTCGCCGGATTGGGCGCGAATTTATTTCTAGTCGGCCGGCGCGAAGAGCCTCTCGCAAAAACCTGTGAAGAAATTCGCGCGAAAAAGGTTCGGGCGGCGTACGCCTCCTGCGACGTGCGCGATTTCGCGGCAGTCGAAAACGCCATCGCCGCCGCAGAAAAGGAATTTCAACGTGTCGACACGCTCGTCAACAATGCCGCTGGCAATTTCATCGCGCGCACGGAAAAACTTTCCCCGAACGCTTTCAACTCTGTCGTGGGCATCGTCCTGCAGGGTACGTTTCACTGTACGCTGGCGCTAGCGAGAAAATGGATCGCCGCAAAGCAGCCCGGGAACATCCTCAACATCGTCACCACGTACGCCGCGGCAAACTGCGGCTCCGGTTTCGTCACTCCTTCCGCCTGCGCCAAGGCCGGAGTCCTCGCGATGACACGCTCCCTCGCCGTCGAGTGGGCGCGCTATCGCATTCGCATGAACGCAATCGCTCCCGGCCCATTCCCTACGGAAGGCGCGTGGTCGCGCCTGATGCCTGCGAAGGAACTCGAAGAACGTGCGCGGCAAAATCACCCGATGAAGCGCTTCGGCCGACACGATGAACTCGCCAGTCTCGCCGCATTTTTGCTCAGCGATATGGCGGAATACATTAACGGGGAATGTGTGGTGATCGATGGAGGCTTGTGGCTGCGCGGCGCGGGCGAATTCAACGACTTCGTCGATTTCCCCGAAGCCGCCTGGGACATGCTCGAATCCGCCCGCAAAAAGTAAACGTGAGTCGAATTTACTGCGGTTGCGGTTGCGGTTGCGGTTGCGGTTGTGGTTTTTTCTTCTTCAGCAGCCCGCCAACAATCCCGCCAAGTTGGCTCTGATCCGGCACTTTCAGCTGGTTCAGCGGCGTTTTGGTCAAGCCCTTGAGTCCGCCAAAACCCGGAATGTCCGGAATCACGCGAGGACTTGACGCCGATCCCTCGATACGGAAAGGCAAGCCTCCGCCCTGGCTGAAGAATGGCAGCTTCGTCAACTGCGCCAGCGGGCTCGACCCATCGAGCTTCGCAAGCAACCGGAAATTCAACTCGTTGTTCGGACTCACGGTTCCGGCGCCGGTTACGCCGCCAATCATCGGAATCACAATGTTCACGCTCTCCGCGCGCACGCCGTCGGATGCGTATCGCAAATTCGAACTCGCCACTTTGATTAACGTGTCGTTGCCCGTCGCGGAACCCGTTTGACCAAGAGCACCGGCAAGTTTCGACGCGAGGCTGAATCCCGCGAGCGTTACGTTGCTAAGCTCAATCGGGCCTTGCGTCACCATGCGGTCGAGCGGCCCGTGCAGCGCAAGGTTCGCTTTAATTGTTCCACCCTTCAGAGAGGATCCTTGCGGTAGCGCGTAACCCAGCACCGCGAGCAGATTCTCCACGTCCTGTGACGGCACGCCGTTCACCTTCAATTGGCCATCGAACGGCATTTTTTCCGCGTCGCCGCTGCCAATTGGTCCCACATTTCCCGCCAGGTCCAGTTTTCCCCCGCTCGGCGTTCTCGCGTCGAACGTGAAAGGAAACGCAGCCGTCTGAGAAATATTGTTCGCCGAGACGTTTACATCCTGATACGCGAGGCGCGTTGGCTGGCCCGCGCGGCCGAATGCAATCGTGCCATTCGAGATCTTCAATTTATCAACCGTGAAACTGTTTAAGCCACTGCTTGTTGCATTCGCCGATGGATCGGGAGTCTGCTTCGCGGCTGTGGTTCCTCCGAGCGTCGAGAAATTCCATACTCCCGCCGCGGTGCGCAGCAGTTCAATCTGCGGTTCCTTGAATTCGAGGGCATGCACGCGGAGATTGCGCGAAAATATCAGCGGCATCACGTCGATTCCCACAGCCAGCGATTTCGCCGTGAGAAAAGCGCCGCTGTTGTAAGCCGGATCGTCCGCAATGGAAATCTGATCCGCTTCCAAACTTCCCGAGAAAAGCGACACACGTAAATGTCCAATTTGCACTTTTCTTCCGAGCTTGTCGCTCAGCGCGGACTCGATATCCGGACGGAAGCGATCTGCGTCGATGAAAAACGGCGTGATAATCAGAATCAGCAGAATTACCACGACAACGATTGCTGCGATGATGAGCGGTTTCTTTTTACCGGCCATGGGTGGCCTTTCTTGCTTCGCGTGCACACCGTTATGGGGGAACTCTTGCCGGTGCGTCAGGACCCCTATGTTAGACCTCTGATGGCCCACCCGGCAACCGTTCATGTAAAGGCTCGGTCGATGCCAACTTGTAAGAACTACGCGAGCGTTCCACCAGCAATGATGCCACTGCAGCCGCCGCTCTAATCTGCTCATTTACAAAAACTTAACGCAAGGGAGCTGTGGACCCATTTATGCATTGAGCACTCTCAATCAGCCGCTCGACAACCCATCCGCCTGACCATCCATCCTATAGGCAACCAGTCCGGGGAAGCGCTCAGGCGCATCCACGCAATCCGAAATGCATGACTTGTTGGGGAGTGTCGGCGGAATTATGCATGATCCGCTCACTCTGCGTAAGTTCAAATCGGAGGAGAAGGAGGATATGATGCGAAAACTAGCCACACTTCTCGCACTTCTGGTCACCGTTTCTCTGGCCGTCCCACTGGCTGCCCAAGCGCAGAACACCGAGGTCTACGGAGGATACTCGTACGTTCGCCTCAATCCAGGAGGCGCGAACTCCAACGGCTGGGATGCATCACTAACGGAGAAAGTGTTCAAGGTCGTCGGCCTCACGGCCGATTTCGGAGGTACCTACAATTCGTCTGCCGGCGTGAAGACGAGCCTGAATACATTTCTCTTTGGACCGCAAGTGAGCTTTCCCGCTCCTGTATCGCCGTTCGTTCATGCTTTGTTCGGTGCCGCGCGCGTGAGCAGTTCGGGAGCGAGTTCCACTTCTTTCGCGTCAGCAATCGGCGGAGGAATTGATATTCACCCGATCCCGCTACTCGGATTCCGGCTTATCCAGATCGATTACTTAAACACCCACTTTGGCAACACTCGGCAGAATGACTTCCGGCTATCCGCCGGAGTCGTTCTCCACTTCTGAACGGCACATCCGTCTCAAGGGAGGGCTGTGCGCCGGCCCTTCCTTTTTGTTTGCGTGGCGCGTCCTTATTGTCCCAGCACAAAATGCACGGTCACGTGCGTCTCAACTTCCACCGCCTCTCCATTCAGAAGCGTCGGACGGTAACGCCACTCGCGTACCGCCGCCACTGCTGCGGGCGCGAGCAAAGCGCTTCCGCTTAGCACTTCGACCGAGCGGACTCTCCCATCGCGACCGATGATTGCGCGCAACTCCACCGTTCCTGAAATCCCCGCACTTATCGCGATCTGCGGGTAGCGCGGGTCCACTCGATAAACCAGTAATCCCGATTGCACTCCCTCGCTTTGCTGGATAATTCGCGGACTGGACGGTCGCGGCGGCGGAATCATCAACGTGTCATCTCCTGTTCCGGTCGCAACACCGAGCGTATGGTTCGTGTCCCACAAGTTCGAACCCGGGATTGTGGGCGCCGCCACACTTTGCGTCGTCGCCGAACTCGCCCTGTCGATGCGCACTGGAATTCGTGACGGTGGCTGTAGGAGGATTGCACTGATTTGCTGCGGTCGGGCCGGCCGAGAGGGCGAATGTGCCGTCTCCTGTTTCGGCGCATCGTTGCCGTGATAGGGAATTCGCGGAAGCATTACAATTTCTGCCGGAGAGCTTCCCGTCGTCACGATAGGCCACAGTGCCAGACCCACTACCAGCGCCGCCTCAGCAGTCAACGCGATGACAACCGCTCGCTGCCGTCGGTGCATGGTGCGAATCTTTGCTTCTACGTCACTGTCCATCAGACAGTTGTTCAGAAATCTCTCGTCTTGCATGGGCACACCTCCCCCTTTTGCATCTCAAAGTCCACTTTTTTGCTTAAGGTTAGCGGGGCATCTGGTTCACTGCCACCCCGAAAGTACTATTTGCGACTTCGCGCGGCCTCTGCGAATATGGACACCGTCAAACAGGCGAAGTTCCCTGGAATTCTGCTAGATAGAACCCGATTTTGTTTTTCGTTGTTCTAAGAATAAGAAAAATAAGATTTTATCCTGAACTTGGCGTACGCGGCATCATTGTGCCCCGGATTCGCATCCAATCGTGCGAGGGTAGTCGTAGCAGGGTCATAGGAGGTTGCCATTATGAGCAAACTTAGTCTAGATACTGTGGGAGTTCGTCGCACAGGACGTGCGGCGCTCGATCGCGATCCGCAGGACGATCGGCTGGAATTCGTGTGTCCGCATTGCGGAACGGTGGGCAGTAAGCCGGCTCGCCGCTCGCATGCCGAATATCATTTTACTGACGGCTTTGTGCAGGATCTTCAGGGCGAGATGTCCACCTGCCGCGGGTGCAAGCGTTCGCTGCACATTGCTCCCGTGGTGATGTTGCACGATCAGGATGAGAAGCGGCGGTTCGAAGCATTTTTCTCGACGGAGTTGCTGGTTTCCAAAAATTAATTCTCGCAGCATGGGCGGACGCGGCCCGATATGCCTCCTCCAAATTTAGCCGCGTCCGCCCGTTTTTTTCTCAAACTCCTTCCCAATCGCTGTCCAGCACCAAGTGATACTTTTCGAGTCCCGTGCGTATCCTCACAAACGCTTCGTCGACAGTGTCCGCGAATTGCAGCATGCTGAACTCCCGCTCGCTGATTGTTCCTGCGCGCACCATGGCTCGCCAGTCCAGCACCTTGTCCCAGTATTTACGTCCGTAAATTAGGATCAAATGGTGCTCGGGCAGTTTGCGCGTCTGCAACAGCGTCAGCATTTCCCACAATTCATCCATGGTCCCAAACCCGCCCGGAAAAGCAATCAGCGCCTTGGCGAGCTGCGCGAACCATAATTTGCGCATGAAAAAATAATGAAAAAAAAGATTCAACTCCGGCGTGATGTAGCGGTTCGATTCCTGCTCGTGCGGTAATTGTATGCTCAGGCCAATGGACGCGCCTCCCGCTTCCGATGCGCCGCGGTTCGCCGCTTCCATGATTCCCGGTCCGCCGCCCGAACAGATAACAAATCGCCGCGGATGTTCGCCCAGCGTCAGTGACCACGCCGTGATTCTCCGCGCCAGTTCGCGCGCCTCTTCGTAGTAGCGAGACATCTCCAGATTCGCCTTCGCCGCGCGAACCTCCGCCCGGTGCATGGGATCTTTTCTCTTGAGCTTATTGCTTTGCAGGCGCTTCAACTTCGCCACGGCGCGATCGTGCGGCAGAATTCGCGCGGAGCCGAACATCACAATGGTGTCGCCGATGTGTTCCCGCCGCAGCCGCGTCAACGGATCGAAATATTCCGCCATCATTCGCATCGGCCGCGCGGCCGGACTTTCCATGAATGCCGGGTCTTGGTACATCAGCTTCGGCGATGGTTTGTGTTTTTTTAGAGTCATCCAATCTCCTCGCGCAAAAGTTCGAAACAGCATTTTAGTTCTGTTCCACTTGAATGCATAATAAGTTCTTGCCAGTCTGTCGCTTATTACAGTGATTACGCTCATTCATGGAAACTTCATCTCCTCCCTTTGAATCGTCTCCAGCGCGTGCAACGTCGACCTGCGCCTCGGAATCAGATAAAGTAGGGATATGAGACGCCGCGCCCAACCCGGTTTCGTCGCGATTGTTTTGCTGGGCGCGTTGATCGCGTTGCCTGTATTCGGCCAGGGGCAGCCGGCCGGACCGATTCAGGTGAAACCGGGCGCGCATCCGCAACAGAAGCAGCCCGCACAGCAAAAGCCATTTATACTTCGCGTGAAACTGGTCACCCTTCCTGTAGCCGTTTCCAACAGCTCCGGCCAGCCTGTACTTAATCTTACGCAAAAAGATTTCCAGATTCTTGATGATGGCGTCCCGCAACAAATCACCCACTTCGATCAAGGCGGTGATCCGCTCTCCATCGTTCTCGTTCTGGAGACAAGCCCGCGCGTTGAGCCGCTGCTTCCGGAAATTAGCAAGGCAGGAATTATTTTCACGCAGATGGTGATGGCGGGCACCGGCGAGGCCGCCGTGATCGGTTATAACAACGAAGTGGACTTGTTGCGGCCGATGACCACAGACTCCGACCGCGTGCTGAATGCGATTCGCCACATTAAGGCCGGGCTTGACGGCGCGCGGCTTTTCGACGCGATGGACCGCGCCGAAGATCTTCTGGAGAGAGAACCGCCGGAGCGGCGCCGCATCATCGTGGTGATGGGCGAAAAGAATGACAGCGGAAGCGAAACGAAACTCGGCCTGGTTCTGCGACGCGCGCAGCTCGCCAATATTTCCATTTACACAATTGGGCTCAGCACAACGGCGGCGGAGTTTCGCAAGAAGCCCGAGCCTGGAAAACAGATCGAAGTAAGCCCGCCCGGCACGTATCCGGAGCCGCCTCCGCCCGGCACGGCGCAAACGCCTTCCGTGGTGAATGAACAGATGGGCGGTAACGGAGGCGACCTGCTGCCGCTGGTTGTCTGGCTGGTGCAGCACGGCGCAAACGCCCTAGGCAAGAATTCGCTGGCGATCGCGAGCCAGGGAACGGGCGCCCTACACATGGGGACATTCAAAGACCGTTCCATCGAAAAAGCGATGAACGCAATTGGAAACGATCTTCACGGCGAATATTTGATCGCCTATAATCCGCCCGGCAACGAACGTTATGGCTATCACAACATCGAAGTGCGCGTCACGCAGCCAGATCTGAAGATCCGCACCCGTCCCGGCTACTTCCTCGCCCCGCCAACGGAGTAGCTCGCCGTGGCGCTGGGCGTATCCCGAACCAAATTTGCATTTGCATTCACGCGGCGCTGACGCTGACGTGCGCGCCTTCGGAATCGACGAATTGCGCCAGCGTCCCGCCGAAATCCTGTTTCTTCGGCGGCATCGAAAACATAACGCCTTTTGCGCGCATCTCGTCGTGGAACTTCTGAATGTCCGGCACGTTGAATCCCATTTCCAGTTTGCCTGCAGGATTTTTCTCTGAAGCAGGATGCAGACCGAGAGATGTCTCGCCGGTGGCAAATTCGCTCCAACCCGGCGACTGGAACTTCAAAGGCAGGCCGACAACATCACGGTAAAATCTCACCGTGCGGTCCATATCCGCGACGAATTCGATCACATAACTTAGTTTCGTTGTCATGACTCCTCCTTTGCTACGAACTTTCGCCCGGAGGCGCAACGGCCGCTTCCTCTTCCAAAATGGAGGCGGCGGCGGCGATGCGGTCGCCTTCGTCGAGGCGCAGCAGACGAACACCCTGTGTGGAACGGCCCGCTTCACGAATTTCTGCCGAATGGACGCGGATGACTTTTCCTTGTCCCGTGATGATCATGACGTCGGAGTCTTCCTTCACCTGCAACGCGGCGACGACGGAACCATTGCGCTCCGTGGTTTTCAAATTGATGACGCCCTTGCCGCCGCGCGACGTGACGCGATATTCCGCCAGCGGAGTCCGTTTGCCGTAGCCTTTTTCCGCGACAGTGAGCATCAGCGACGTGAGCGATTCGCGAATCTGATCGCTTTCGAGCTCGTCGAGATTCTGCGTCTCTTTCTTGAACTCTTTCTTGATGATTTCGAAATCGGGCTGGGCCGCGTCCATCGAAACCACGTAGTCGCCTTTGGCAAGGTCCATTCCGTTCACGCCGCCGGCCTGGCGGCCCATTGCGCGCACTTCGGTTTCGCGGAACAGAATCGCCTGCCCTTCGTGGCTGGCGAGGAAGATCATCTGCTTGCCGTCAGTGAGCTTTGCGCCAATCAACTCGTCGTTTGGCTCCAGATTAATGGCGATGATGCCGCTGGGCCGCGGATTGGAAAACTCCGCCAGACCCGTTTTCTTCACAGTGCCTTGTTTCGTGGCGAGGAAAACGTAGCGGCCTTCTTCCTCTAGGTTCCGCGAAGCGACAACGGCCGTCAATTTCTCGCCCTCTTGAAAATGAACGAGATTATTGATGGCCTTGCCGCGCGTAGCCGCCGCGGCCTCGGGAATTTCGTAAACCTTCAACCAGTAAATCCGCCCCTTCGACGTGAACAGCAGAATGTAGGTATGCGTCGAGGCGACAAACAAATGCTCGACGAAATCCTCTTCGCGCGTCTTCGCGCCGATACGGCCTTTGCCGCCGCGCGACTGGTGGCGATAGACGTCGACCGGCGTGCGCTTTACGTAGCCCGCATGGCTGACCGTGATGGCCATCTCTTCGTCTTTAATCAAATCCTCGAGCTTGATTTCCTCGACGCGGTCGACGATTTGCGTGCGGCGCTCGTCGCCATAGTCTTTCGCGATTTCCTTGAGCTCCGCGACGATAACGGCGCGCAATTTCTTGTCGCTCCCGAGAATTTCCTTCAGCTCAGCGATGCGCGCCTGAATTTCCTTCAACTCCGTGAGGATTTTCTCCCGTTCCATTTGCGTCAGGCGGTGGAGTTGCAAGTCCAAAATCGCCTGAGCCTGGCGGTCGGTGAAGCCCGCGGCCGCGCTGCGGCGCGTGTCTTCATAGGGCTGATGCGCGCCGCGAATATCCATGGCCATCAACGCTTCTTTGGCTTCCTTCGGCGACTTGCTGCGGCGGATCAGCTTGATGATTTCGTCGAGATGATCGAGAGCGATCTGGAAGCCGACCAAAATGTGTTCGCGCTCTTCGGCTTTGCGCAAATCGTACTGCGTGCGGCGTCGCACCACTTCGACGCGGTGCTCGATAAAAAGCTTGATCAACTCGACCAAGCCAAGTTCGCGCGGCTGGCCCGCGACAATCGCGAGCAAAATCATGCCGAACGATTCCTGCATCTGCGTTTGCTTGAACAGGTGATTCAGAATGAGCTGCGGCTCTTCGTCGCGCTTCACTTCGATGACGATGCGCATCCCATCGCGATCACTTTCGTCGCGAATGTCGCTGATGCCCTGAATTTTCTTGTTTTGCACCAGGTCGGCGATGTGAGCGATGAGCCGCGATTTGTTTACCTGATAGGGCAGTTCGGTGATGACGATGTTCTCACGCTCCTTGCCAGCCTGCTCGATAGCTGCTTTCGCGCGCACTTGAAATGTTCCGCGACCCGTCTTGTAAGCCTGCTCGATTCCATCGCGCCCATAGATGTAGCCGCCCGTCGGGAAATCCGGACCGGGCACGAGCTTCATAATCTTTTTCAGATTTGCTTCGGGTTCCTCGATCAGCGTTACCGTCGCATCGATAATTTCCTTCAAATTGTGCGGCGGGATGTTTGTGGCCATGCCGACGGCGATGCCGCTCGAACCGTTGACGAGCAGGCAGGGAATTCTGGTGGGGAGGACGGTGGGCTCGCCGGTGCTCTCGTCGAAATTCGGGACGAAATTGACGGTGTCCTTCTCGATGTCCGCGAGCATTTCCTCCGCGATTTTCGAGAGGCGCGCTTCGGTGTACCGCATGGCGGCGGGCGGGTCGCCGTCGATCGAGCCGAAGTTACCCTGGCCGTCGACGAGCGGATAGCGCATGTTGAATTCCTGCGCGAGGCGGACCAGGGCGTCGTAAACAGGAGCGTCACCGTGCGGATGGAATTTGCCGAGGACTTCGCCGACGATCTTGGCGCACTTGCGGTAGGGCTTGGTGGAAGTGAGGCCGAGCTCGTACATGCCGTAGAGAATGCGGCGATGGACGGGTTTCAGACCGTCGCGCACATCGGGCAGCGCGCGGCCGATGATTACGCTCATGGCGTAATCGAGATAGGACTTCTTCATTTCCGATTCGATATCAACCGGAGTCAGAATTTGCTGCGATTGCTCATCGGCCATGTTGCGATGTGCCCCCAGAGAAATTCCCGATTGGGGAATGAATGAAAAGTAAAGTGTTCGGTAATTTTAAAAACGCGTTTTCTTGGCGATTAGAAATAGGGCCGGCTGTTTGTTTTGTGTAAGTTAGTTCGCTGTCTAATTCCGGACAGTGGATTAGAAATGGTGCCAAAGAGCGGCTGGGGGAGGCCTGAAAAGCGCCGGCCGGGCGCGGCGCTGATGAGCGCCAATCGCGTCCGTCTGCCGCAGCCGAAATGTCCATTGACTCCATTATATCGCGGGGCGCAAGTGTGAACGTCTGTAAGATTTGCACGCTAGGTCTTCCGTGTCCGCGTCGAAAATTCGAGCACATAGGCTTTCACCGTTTCGAAAGCGGCGGCGTTATTCGAAAAATGCTGTGCGCCGAAATGGGCTTCGAGCTTCAGCATCAGGTCAGCGCACTCGGCTTCGCTCGAGCACTCAAATGCGACGCCGCGATCTGTGTCAGGCGCATGGGTCGCCACTGCTCGAAAACTCGAGCAGCTTAGGCCCTTAAGGCCCGGCAGTGTTTGCCAGCTCAACTGATAAATCAAAAGCAGATCCTTCGCTCCGCCTGCCTACCGCAGGCAGGCTCAGGATGACAATCAAAAAAAACAGCCGGCGTAAGCCATCCCTACAAAAACGTTGTCGCGATCAAATATCCAGGTTGACGACTTCGAGGGCATTTTCCTGGATGAATTTGCGGCGCTCCTCGACGTTTTCGCCCATCAGCGTTGCGAAAATTTCCTCGGCGGCGACAGCGTCCTCGAGGCGGACTTTCAGGAGAGTGCGCGTCTCGGCATTCATCGTAGTAGCCCAGAGCTGATCGGGATTCATTTCGCCAAGACCCTTAAAGCGCGTGATGGTGAATTCCTTTTTCGCATCTTCGAGGACGTAAGCAAGGAGGCCGGCTGCGCTTTCCTTCGATACTTTGTCGCCATTGTGGGCGATCGCGAAAGGCGGCTTGTCGTGCTCGGAGATGGCCTGGCGCAGCGTGCGGATGCGTTTGTACTCCGGCGTGGCGGCGAGCGCCCAATTGATTTTTCTTTCGGCCGAGCCGTCGCGGAGCACGATTTCATGCAAGCTGTGCTCTTCATCGAATTCCAGTTTGGCTTCGAGTTTCAGCTTGGCTTTTTCGATTTCCTTGATCAGCTCCTGCAATTTTTTCTTCTCGGCGAAGTCGGTTTTTTTGTCCAGCTCGCTTTCGGACAGCAGTTCGACGAGCCTGGGATCGCGCAAGCGGCGCGCCAGTTTCGCGGCCATCTGTTCGTATTCCTGGACATTGAGAAGGAACTGAGTGAGATCGCCGCCTTCGAGTTGCTTGCCGCCCTTGGCCGTAACAATGTGCTCCTCGGTGGCGCGCTTCATCAGTTCGCGGGCAAAATCACGTTCGTCGCGAATGTAGCGGTCCATCTTGCCTCGCTTGACGCGATAGAGGGGCGGCTGGGCAATGTAGATGTGGCCCTTTTCAATCAGCTCGCGCATGTGGCGAAAGAAAAAAGTGAGCAGCAGAGTGCGGATGTGGCTGCCGTCGACGTCCGCGTCGGTCATGAGAATTACTTTGTGATAGCGCAGCTTGGCGGCGTCGAAATCATCTTTGCCAATGCCTGTGCCGAGCGCGGTGATGATGGCGCGAATTTCCTCGTGGCCGAGCATTTTGTCGTAACGCGCCTTCTCGACGTTCAAAATTTTGCCCTTGAGCGGCAGAATAGCCTGATATTTGCGGTCGCGGCCCTGTTTTGCGGAGCCGCCGGCGGATTCGCCCTCGACGACGAAGAGTTCGCAGCGTGCAGGATCGCGCTCCTGGCAGTCGGCGAGCTTGCCGGGAAGGCCACTGGAGTCGAGAGCGGATTTGCGGCGAGTGAGTTCGCGAGCTTTGCGAGCGGCTTCGCGGGCGCGCGCGGCGTCGATGCACTTGCCAATAATTTTCCGCGCGATGCTCGAATGCTTGTCGAAATATTCGCCGAGCTTTTCGTTGATGAGCTGTTCGACGAGACCCTTGATATCGCTATTGAGCTTGCCTTTGGTCTGGCCTTCGAATTGAGGCTGCGGAAGTTTTACGGAAACGACGGCGACGAGGCCTTCGCGAACGTCATCACCAGTGATGGAGATTTCGTCTTTTTGCTCCTTGAGCATGCCGAAAGAACTGGCGGCGTAGTTAATGGTGCGCGTGAGCGCCGAGCGAAAGCCGGAAAGGTGCGAGCCGCCGTCGACTGTGTTGATGGTGTTGGCGAAAGAAAAAACATTTTCGGCGTAGCTGTCGTTATATTGCAACGCGATTTCCATGTCCACAGTGTCGCGCTTGCCTTCCATGTAGATCGGGGAATCGTGGAGAACTTGCTTGCCGCGATTCAAATGCTTGACGAATTCCGCGATGCCTCCGGTGAAACGAAATTCGGCCTTCTTGGCGGTGCGCTCGTCTTCCAGGGTGATTTTCAGGCCTTTGTTGAGGAAGGCGAGTTCGCGTAGGCGCTGCGACAGGGTGTCGTAGCTATACGTGGTCGCGGCGAAAATCGAAGGATCGGGATGAAAAGTGATCTTGGTTCCCGTTTTTTTGGTCTTGCCGGTGTCTTTGAGCTTCGATGTTGGCTGGCCTTTTTCGTAACTTTGTTCCCACACTTGGCCATCGCGCCAAATTTCCAAATCGAGCCAATCAGAAAGAGCGTTGACGACGGAAACACCGACGCCGTGCAAGCCGCCTGAGACTTTGTAGGTGTCGCTGTCGAATTTTCCACCTGCGTGAAGCACGGTCATCACAACTTCGGCGGCTGGCTTTTTCTCTGTGGCGTGCATGTCGACGGGAATGCCGCGGCCGTTGTCCGTGACGGTGACGGAATTGTCGTCGTGGACGACAACGTTGATTTCGTCGCAATAGCCTGCGAGCGCTTCGTCGACGGAATTGTCAACAACTTCCCAGACAAGGTGATGGAGACCGAGTTCGCCGGTCGAGCCGATGTACATCGCCGGACGTTTGCGCACGGCTTCGATGCCGCCAAGGACTTTGATGGAAGTGGCGTCGTACTTATGGCCCGCGCCTTTGGCAGGCGTATTTTCTTTTTCACCCATTCTTGCGTGCTCCTAGATTTCGAATCGGGAAGGCGGTCGCGCGGACTGGCTCGACGGTTGCCTTGCCCATTGGCCTCACCGCGTTTTGTTACGGACGCGAGCTGAAGCTCGAAGGGTTTTCGCTTCATCCCGCGCCGCTCCGGCGGATCCGGTGGCGCGTGGCGAAGACTGATGGCCCCTTGCGGGCCGTTTTCAGGCGAGCCGGAGATTCATTCTTTCGCTGCGTTCTGGCGCGAACGCAAGGAAAACTCCAACATTGCCTGGACTAAAGTATGGCGATGCGGCGTAGGAAATCAGCCGACCAAATTGTGTTTGAGCGACACCGAAATTGTAGCGGATTCCGAACAAGGCGACAAGGCAATTCTCCTCCCTCGGAATCAGTGTAGGTTATTGTTTTTCAGCGGCTTACAACACACTTAGTTCAGCTTCTTTCAGCAGTCCGAGACCGCCTTTGATCGCGCCCAAATTTGCCGTGTATTCGGATAGCCATTGGGGTTTTTGAAGCCGTAAATTAACGCACGTTTTGCCACGTTCTGGCGCTTCCTGGGATTGTCCTGCTGAAAATCTCGCGGCTCTTGCGACTCGAAATCGCTCATTCTTCATGCGCGGAGATGCTCGAGGAGAGGGACAAAAATCGGCAGGGAAGTGAGAGAGAAGGATCGCGAATGCTTCGTTCAAAATTCAATTCGCGGCAAAAAAACAATTCCAAGTCAAGGATTTTCTCTGCGAAATCCGTGTGGGGTGACGTTGTGGAAAAGCTGTGAATGATCTGTGAATGACGCGCACCTACCCTGCGCAGTTTTCTCTTGCTCCTTTGCTTCCGTTTAGGCAGAATCCGCGCTCGCACTTAAACAAGTGCAGAGAGCTTGTACTCCTCAGCAGTCTCGCGACAGCACCGCGTGGGGCGGGAATTCTGGCGCGAGATTGAATCATAGGATAGCTCGACAAAACCCCTTTCACGGGGTAGGGTTTTCCACAGCATTTCCACTGATGTGGAAATCGGCGGAGTCTTATTGCTACTGTGAACGCCTGGGACAAAATTCTCCAACACATGGAGCGGCGGGTTAACGCTCATAGTTTCTCGACGTGGTTTCGCCCAACGCGTCTGGAAGCGGCGGAACAGGACCGTCTGTTGATTCGCGTTCCCACAGCGATTTTCCGCAAGCGTCTAACGCAGACTTATGGCGACCTGTTGCAGGCGGTACTGGCTGAAGTAGGGAGTCCCAACACCCGGCTGGAATTCATTTGCGCGGAAACAGAACCGCAGACTGGAACAACAGCGGCGCCGGCTCAAGCCAAGCTCGATTTCGATTCCGCCAACCATCAACTGAACCCGCGATACACGTTTGAAACGTTCGTGGTCGGCAGCAGCAACCAGTTTGCGCATGCAGCCGCACAGGCGGTGGCGGAGCAACCTTCGAAATCCTATAACCCGCTGTTTCTGTACGGCGGAGTGGGCCTGGGAAAGACCCATCTGATGCACGCAATCGGGCACGCGATCAAGCGGCGCAATCCCGCCGCGCGGCTGATTTATGTGAGCGCCGAAAAATTCACCAACGAAGTGATTGCCGCAGTGCGCTTCGACCGCATGAGCGCGTTTCGCGACCGCTTCCGCACAATGGATGTATTGCTCGTCGACGATATCCAATTCATTGCGGGCAAAGAGCGGACCCACGAAGAATTCTTCCATACGTTCAACGCCCTCTACGAGCAGCAGAAGCAAATCGTGATTTCATCGGACTGTCCGCCAAAAGAAATTTCCGCGATTGAAGAGCGGCTGCGCTCACGCTTTGAATGGGGGCTGATCGCCGACATTCAGCAGCCCGACCTCGAGACCAAGATCGCGATCTTGCAGAGAAAAGCCGAGAGCGAACAGGTAAGAATCGGCGAAGACGTTGCAGAGTTCATCGCGCGGTCGATCAAATCGAATATCCGCGAGTTGGAAGGAGCGCTGATTCGCTTGCTGGCGTATGCGTCGCTCACGGGAGTGGAGCTGAGTGTCGCAACAGCGCAACAGGTGTTGAAGAATTTAATCGACACGCAAGAGAAGAAAGTCTCCATCGAGCAGATTCAGCGGCGCGTGGGCGAGCATTTCGGAATGCGCGGACAGGATCTGAAGGTGCGCAGCAATTCAAAAGCAATCGCATTCCCGCGCCAGGTGGCCATGTACATGGTGAAGCAACTCACGTCGGCATCGCTGCCGGAGATTGGGCGCCAGTTCGGCGGAAAGCATCACACGACCGTGCTGCATTCGATCCACAAGATCGAGAACTTGCGTCACCTTGATAAAGAATTGAACAAGACGATCAACAGGCTACTCGACTCGTTCGGATAGGGTTGAACTGGTTTTCCGCAGACGTGGTTCCTGCGACGTGTGGATTTCGCGTTAATTCATCGTCGCTCGCTTTTTGGGAACGGGTTTCCTCACCGGCGCGCGAATATCCACAAGCACCAAGAGGCGGCAAGGTGAGGAGGCAAGGCGGCATGGCGAGATTTCCGAAGAATCCACAGGTGCGGCGGCTACTACGGTATTTCCCTTGTTTATTCAAATAAAGAAAAGAAGTAAAGTACAGCGCAGCAAAACGCAAGCAATGAGGAAAACGCACGATGGAATTTAGTGTAAAGAGAAGCGACTTGCTCGATGAACTGGATTTGACGCAGGGCGTGATCGAGCGCAAGACGACGATCCCCATCCTTTCACACCTTCTTTGCGAGGCGAAAGGCAATCGTCTGTTCATTACCGCCACGGATCTTGAGTTGAGCATTCGCACGTCATGTGAAGCCAAAGTGAAGAAAGAGGGCGCGGGCACGATTCCCGCGAAGAAACTGTTGGATCTGGTGCGGCTGCTGCCCGAGGAAGAAATTCGTTTTAAGCTGCTTGACAACCACTGGGTGCAGATTGTCTGCGACCGCAAGTCGTACAAGATGGTCGGCATGTCGAAAGAGAATTTTCCGGCGCTACCCGAGTTTCCCCACACGCTCGTCAAGCTGCCTGCGAAGCTTTTTGCAAGCTTGATCTCAAAGACGATTTTCGCGATTTCTCAGGAAGAGTCCCGGTACACGCTGAATGGCGCGCTCGTCGTGTTGAATCCCAGCACGCTGACCATGGTGGCGACCGACGGGCACCGGCTCGCCATGGTGGAGATGAGCCACAAACTCACGGGGCTGCCCGGAGAAGTCCGCGTCCTGGTGCCGAAGAAGGCGATGACGGAAGTGCAGCGATTGTGCAGCCAAGTGGACGATGACGCAGAGATGGAGTTTGCGCAGGATGAAAGCCACCTCTTCTTTCAATTCGGCGGGCGGCTGCTGACTTCCCGTAAATTGACAGGGACGTTTCCGAATTACGAGGCCGTGCTGCCGCGCGAGGTCAACAAGACCGTGGTGCTCGAGCGCACGGAACTCCAGGACGCGTTGCGCCGCGTTTCGCAACTCGCCGACCAGCGCTCGCACGCGGTGAAGTTCATGCTGGCGAAAGAGGGCGTGGAGATTTCGGCGTCGAGCCCGGAATACGGCGAAGCGAAAGAAGCTATTGAAAAGGAATTCAAGGGCGAGCCGATCAGCATCGGGTTCAATGCACAGTACCTGCTCGATTTCCTTTCGGCAGCAGCCGACGGGCCCATCTCCGTCGAATTGAAAGATGACCAGTCGGCGGGGCAGTTGCGTCCCCTCGCTGACGAATCGTGCCGCTACCGCTACGTCGTCATGCCCATGCGCATCTGAAGCACTCGCCGACTAAAACAGCAGTTGCCCCAGTTGTACCGCGTTATTCATCCGCTTGCCATACGTCCATTAGCTCTCGCTACGACCCCTGACCGTGAGGACAGGGGATTCGTTGAGGACACCCGCGCTAGGATGAAGCCACAAAGTTGCCGGTTGCGCTTAGGCTAGAGGGGGCGTGGACCTCTGGCGGGGCGCGTTTCTCCAAATGATTACTTTACGAGGCGCACCAGCGAAGAGGGCGGGGTGTCGATGAAATTCAGTTTTAATTTTAGACCTTCGGCAGAAGAGGCCGAGCAAGCGGATGCGGTCGAGGAAGAATCGAAAGCCGCAACAGCGCTGAATTATTGGTGCCGGAAATTCGGCGATCCGGAATTGGACGAGATCGTCGAAGACCATCGCGCATGGGTGGAATCGCGTGGCGAGGCCGGCCGAAAAGCCGATCTGATCGGCGCGAATTTCGAAGGCGTCGACTTGATGGGTGCTGAGCTGCCCGGGGCAAACCTGCTGCGCGCGAATTTGAAGGGCGCCGATCTGTTGCTTGCCGATTTACGTGGCGCGTGCCTAATTGAAGCGGACTTGAGCGGGGCGAACCTCGTCGGCACAAATTTGCGCGGAGCGAGTTTGGCGGGCGCGAATTTGGCGAATGCCACGGGCCTGGTGGCGCGGCAACTCGCGGGCGCGAGCCTTTTCGGCGCCGAATTGCCTGAATCAATTTATCCTTTCGAAGGACTCGCGAAAATCTCGGTTGTTTCCAGAATTCTGCGCGTCCTTTTGGCGGCGATGACGATCGTATGCGCTTTTGTGTGGCTGATTGTTGCGAGGACGAAGGACGTGCAACTCCTGCGAAATTCCCCCGCCGTTGGCAATGCGATGCCAACGCTCGCTTTTTTCTTGATTGCGCCGCTGCTGCTCGCAGGGGCCTACATCGGTTTCCATTTCTTTCTGCAACGATTGTGGGACGCCCTCGGCGAACTGCCCTCAGTGTTTCCCGACGGCCGAAGAATTGCGGAATATGTTCCGGCGTCAGTCATCGCGCTGGCGCCTGCGCGCCTGGATGAACTGGATGCGGACCGTGCGTCGCTTCTTTTTTTGCAGCGCATGATTTCGAAGCTGATGGCGTATTGGATGATTCCGGCAACATTGGTCTTGTTGTGGGCTCGCTATCTGACCGAGCAGGACTTGCGCGGCAGCTTGCTGCAGATATTTTTTATTCTGCTTGCGGCGGCGATGGGCGGGTTTCTGCCAGGCAATGCGAGCAGTATATTTGTGCCGGCGCGTCGTGCGAGTGACGGTAAACGATTCATGGAGTCGTGGCAGAGCGGACGCTTCACTGCGTTGACGCTTGGGGCATGTTTGGTTTTGCTGATGCTGTCGGTGGGCGCGATTCTTGGCGCTCCCCACGGAAACGGGCGCGCTCCAGGATTGAGCCCTACTAATTTTCGTCGCTGGACTGCCGACATTTTTTGGCTGGTGCGTTACGACCCATTTCCCGATATAACGAGCGCCGGAGTTTCGGCGGTTCCCGCAGGGTGGTCAGGAAAAGACGAAGATTTGAAGCAGGTGAAAGGAGCGCGGCTGCCGGATGCAAGTCTCCGCTATGCGCAAGGGGCCGGCGCTTTCTTCGCGAACGCGCGAATGCAGAATGCCGACTTGCGGGGAGCATACCTCTCACAGACGGATTTTCGCGGCGCGAATCTGCGGCAGGCGAATTTCGATTCAGCCGTTCTCGATCGGGCAGATTTAGCCGGCGCGGATCTTACATACAGTTCCATGGCTGGCGCAATTCTTGTCGGCGCAAGACTCGACGGAGCGAATATGTACGACGCCCATTTAACCAATGCGCAACTGTCGCGCGCGAGCTTCGGGAAGGCTGATCTACGCGACGCCGATCTGGATAGCGCAGAAATGAACCAGGCCGATTTGCGCGGAGCGTATCTCGGTTCGGCAAAATTGGCAGGCGCGAAACTCGAAAGCGCGCAATTCAATGGAACATTTCTAGATGCCGCCGATTTGCGCGGCGCGGATCTGCGCGGCGCCGTTCTGCAAGGAGCCATTCTGAGCGGAGCGCAATTTAATGGCGCAAATCTTGACGGCGCTGATTTCCGCGGTGCGCTGGCAATTTCCGCCACGCAGATTTGCTCCGCCGCAAGCCACCACGAAACGCAAATGGACGCGACTCTCGAGCAACAAGTCACTGCTCTCTGTGGAAATTGATAGATTATTTAGCTTTTGGGGCGGGAACAGCGGGCTGATCGGTGCGGGCGAATTCAAAGACGCCGTGAGGATCGTCGGCGAGTAGCAAGCGACGCGGCTCGACGAGAATTGATGTAGGCGTCAGATCTTCGCCGCTGGTTGTGAGCGTGCGGTATTCTTCGGTGCGGTTGCCATCCTTGTCGAATTTCATCAAGTCGTCGCCCAGCGCCACCCAAACTTCCTCCGTCGTTGGATCTACGCCGATCGCATTGATCACTTTTTGCAATTGCGGAGTTGTATTCTGCTGATCGAGCCGATCGATCGCGCGGCGGATAGCTTGCGCCGTGGGATAGATATCAATTGTTTTAAGCGAAATTTGGTAGGCGCTATAGCCGAACGCATCGTATTTGCGGACGGTCGGTTCGGGCATATAGCTGAACGCATAGTAAATATGGTTCGCCGGATCGCCAGCGAGGCGTCCAATATTCAGCAGACGGTTTAAATCCTCATGCTCGGCCAGGTCAGAGATGTCGCCGAATTCGCGCAGATCCTTGCCAGTCATGCCGTAAACCGTGACAAGTTCGCCAGACTTCATGGCAGCGACAGCGATTTCGCCAGTGGGCAGTGCGACAACCGACGTGGGCGCGTTCACCGGGATAGAGAGCGCGAGCCTGCCGTCGTGGGTGTAAACCTTCACGGCATTCGCGCCGCGGTCTGCCACGTACACGCGGCCTGAAGCGTCCACGTCCATATCATCGCCATAAACAATCGCTGCCGGACCCTTTGCGTCGGTAGGAATTTGGCCGAGGAAAGTGTTATCAGCAGCGTAAACGCGGACGGCCGGATCTGTTGTTGAGAGGAAATAGTAGCGGCCGGCGGCGTCGCGTCGGACCGCCCTGATACCCGGGCCAATGTCGGGGAACAGACGCGCGCGCGCCGTAAGCTCGATCTCCATGTCGTCGCCCTGCGCGTGGGAATTTCGTGGCGTGAACAGGACGAACGCGGCGCAGAGGAACATTGCTGCGACAGCGGCAATCATCATTCGGCTGGGCGAAATTTTCATGGGCACAAAATTATACACAGTGCGTCCGGTCAATTGAGATGCGAGGACATGCGTTTAGGATTTATGCGCGCCGTGCAGATTATTCGGCGCGGAAGACGAGAGGCTCGATGGAACGGGCGTGCCCGGAGGATTCATCCACGTCAATGCGCACGGCGTGCATCTGGACGTCGCCTTCGGCCACCTCAAAGCGCGCGGGAAGCCCATTCAGGAAGCGTTCAATGATGCCCTCCTTGCCCATGCCAATGATTGAATCGTGCGGTCCGGTCATGCCAACATCGGTGATAAAAGCTGTGCCTTTGGGCAACACGTGGGCGTCCGCCGTGGCGACGTGCGTGTGCGTACCGACAACAGCGGAAACCTTGCCGTCGAGAAACCAGCCCATGGCCTGCTTCTCGGAAGTCGTCTCAGCGTGCATGTCCACCAGAATCACTTTCACTTCAGAAGGCACGCGGGCCAGTTCGCGCTCCGCGGCGCGAAATGGACAGTCGAGAGGGGTCATGAACGTGCGCCCTTGCAGGTTCAACACCGCGTAGCCGACTCCGCCACGCGACGTGCCAATGTAAAGCCCGCTCCCTGGCGCGCCAGGGGGAAAGTTCGCCGGACGCAGCAGGCGCGGCTGATGAGGCAAGTAATCGAAGATTTCCTTGCGGTCCCAGATGTGATTTCCGCCGGAAAGTACTTCCGCGCCCGAGGCGAAAAGATCGTCGGCTAGCCGCGGCGTAATGCCGAAACCAGAAGCGGCGTTTTCGCAATTGACGACGGCGAGGTCGACCTTCTGCTGCGCGATGATGTCCGCGAGATGGTCGTGCACGATGCGGCGGCCGGGCGAGCCTACGATGTCTCCTACAAAGAGAATTCGCATGGGTTAGAAGTTCGATGCTAGAGGTTGGAGGCCGGGAAAAACAACCAAAATTTGGCAAAATCCTTTCCGCGCGGCAGCCGCCCAAAAAAACGGAGCGGTCCACTTCGCCGTACGCAGCTAGGCCCCTGAACCCCTGATCTAAGTGGGCGCCCAACGCCTG
>DASRQP010000143.1:0-2884 GCA_035696585.1 Candidatus Acidiferrales bacterium
AGGCTCGCTCATGGATGGACCCATTGGCTTTCCAATCCAGACGCGTTGCCCGATGGGATCCTGGCCCGGCCAGAATTTTCTGGCCATCGTCTGATCGATTACCACCACGGGCGCGCTGGCAGTGTTATCGGCTGGAGTGAGTTCGCGTCCGCGCATGAGAGGGATGCGCAATGCGCGGAAATAGTCGGGACTGATGATTCGAAAGTTGGCGGCCAGGGGCTCTCCCGATGGTGCCGCGCTCTTTTCGCCCTCAATGCTGAATAGAATGTCTCCCTCCCCGGCGAGCGGAAGTATTGAGACGATGGCAGCTTGCTCAACTCCTGGAATGGCAGAGAGCTGGGACAACGCCCGGTCAAAAAATACCGTTCGTTTCGCTGCAGTGTCGTATTTCTCTGACGGCAGTGAAATTCCGAACGTCAGCACGTTGCGCGGATCGAATCCGGGTTGCACCACCGTGAGTCGCGCGAAGCTCTCAAGCGCCAGCGCCGCGCCAACTAGCAGTACCAACGAAATGGCTATCTCGCCCGCTGCCAGAATTCCGCGAAGCCGTCCGGCTCCTCGCGCTCCGGCTTGCGTGGTCGATTCCTTCAGCGAGCCGGTCAAGTCCACTCGAGAAGCGCCTAATGCCGGAACGAAGCCGAATACGATGCCGGTGACAACGCTCAGCGCGAACGCAAATAACAGAACGCGGGCGTCAATTGCGAACGTTCCAACATGCGGCAGGTTCGCGGGAACGAGAGTTACGACGAACTGAAAGCTCGCATAGCATACGGCAACGCCGAGCAAGCCACCCAGTACCGCCAGCACAATGCTCTCCGTCAGAAGTTGCCGAACGATTCTGCTCCGGCTAGCGCCGATCGCGGAGCGCACGGCAATTTCTCGCTGGCGGGTGGCCGAGCGAGCCAGCAACAAATTCGCGACATTCACACAAGCAATCAGCAACACCAGTCCTACCGCGCCAAAGAGCAACAGGACCGCTGTGCCCGCCCACCGGTTCAACATTTCGCGAAGCGGAACCAGGTGAGTGCGTTCGTTGGGCATGAACATTTTCGGAAACTCGCGCCGCAGTTCCGAAAGCGAAGGCGTAAGCGCTTCTTCCGCTTGCGTGACGCTTACTCCGTGTTTCAACGTGCCGAAGCAAAGGAGGCCTCCATTGCCCGGATTGTTGCTCGCAGCCGGAATCTGCAGGGGAAACCAGAGCTCCGCGTAGGGCGGGCTGAAAGTCGGATCCGCGAATCCAGGAGGGAGAACTCCAACAACCGTGTACGACTTACTATTCAATGTTAGATTTCGGCCCACAACGTTTGGGTCTGCGCCAAATCGCTCGCGCCATAGGCTATCGCCGAGCATCACTACGTTTGGCCCGCCGATTTGGCCTTCCTCCGGGCGAAATTCGCGTCCGAGAATCGGACGGATACCGGTCATGGCGAGAAAATCCCACGAAATTCCTACCGAAGGAACTCGTACTGGTTCGCCCGAGACCATCAGTGTGGAATCGTCCATAAAGCCCACCAACGCGAGGTGTTCGAACGTGCTTGATTGCTGCTTGCGCCAGGCAGCAAAGATCGCTGGAGAAATTGACGGCCCGCCGTATTGATTGCCCGTCCTTGCAACCAGGTAAATCTGTCCTGCCTTGGGATAAGGCAGCGGGCGAAGAAAAATAGCGTCGATAATTGAGAAGATGGCGGTGTTGGCGCCGATGCCGAGGGCGAGGGTGAGAACGGCGACGGCGGTGAAGCCGGGATTCTTGCGCAGCATGCGGAAGGCGTAATGCAAATCCTGGGCGAGATGCTCGAGCCACGACCAACCCCAAGAATCGTGGCTGGCCTCACGCAATGCGAGAGCGTTGCCAAAATGTTTACGCGCCTCGGTGTAGGCCTGCTTAGATGGCGCGCCGTTTTCGCGCAACTCCCTTTCCCGTAATTCAATGTGCAGGCGCATCTCTTCATCCGTGTCACGGTCAAATTGCTTGTGGCGGAGAAGCATTCGTAAGCGCCGAATCAATTCAGCTAGCGTCTCGTTCATTGAAGAGGGGAATCGCTCGCTCATGGTGCACCTCGCTTTCAGGTTGCGAACAAAAACTCAATCGCCGCCCGACATGGCCGACGGCACCGGTCGGCCTGTACAAATGGCTCTAGGCGGTTTGAATCACGCGGGTGATGGCGCCCACGACGCGCCGAAATTGTGACAGCTCGATCTCCAGTTGCTTGCGTCCTGCGGCGGTCAGGCGATAGTAGCGGGCGCGGCGATTTTCGGACGTTGTCCCCCAGTACGCCTTGACCCAGCCTTTGACAAGCATGCGCTGGAGGGCGGGGTAGAGCGAGCCTTCCTCGACTTGTAGGACATCTTCGGAATTTTGCTGAATGGTTCGGGCGATTTCGTAGCCGTGCAGTTCGCCGCAGCGTGCAAGCGTTTTCAAAATCAACAAATGAAGAGTGCCGGGGGGAATTTCATCGCGATACATGTAAGAAGCTCCTCACATAGATGTACGATGCATAGTTAGACTATGGCAAAGTAAAACAGTTAGCGGAGAAATGTCAAGTAAGAGATACCCGGGCTAGCTGAAACAACGGGCTATTTGGGCTCCGGGACTTCGGGTTTCGGGTAGGCCTTTTGGAGGTCGTGCTGATACTCCGCGAAAAGTGATTGGATGCGCGAGAATTCCGCTTTCACCGCGTCGCGCAATTCCGAATGGGTGGCGAAATCGTAGAGGATAGCAGCTTCGGTTTCCGCGTCGATTATAAAGCCAGTGTGGCCTACGTCGGTGGTCGCGTCGGCGAGCATGCCGTAGGTGTGGTTGGAAAAGTTGGAGGATTTAGCGGTGACTTCAATGCCAGGAATCTGGCTGGAGACACTGCCCGTTTCTTCGTAGCCTTCCGGCTTG
>DASRQP010000144.1:0-2390 GCA_035696585.1 Candidatus Acidiferrales bacterium
CGATCCACAATCGCAATCGCGCGGCCGGTGATTCCTTTTTCAGGCAAATACACGCCGAACTTTTCCGCGACGGCTCCGCGCGGCTGAAAATCCGCCAACAGCGGATACTGTATGCCCATTTTTGCCGCCCACGCCTTGTGCGACCACACGCTGTCCACCGAAAGCCCCAGCACTTGCGCGTCAAGCGTCTCGAATTTCTTCATGTCATTCACGAAGCAAGCATGCTCGTTCGTGCACACCGGACTCCAGTCGAGCGGATAAAAAACAATGACGACATTTTTCTTTCCTTTGAAATCTCCCAGCTTCACATCCTTCTGGTCCTGATCTTTCAGTGTGAATTCTGGTGCAGTTGCTCCCACGGCAATCGGCATGTTTCCTCCTCGAATATTTTTGTCGCTGATGATAGCGCCGGCGAATACTTCGCCGGAAAAGCAACTCATCATAACTGATGCGCCTATACGAGACAAACAGGCGTCAGGGCATATATAATCGCGCGATGAAAATTTTGCGCTTCGTCGTTCTTGCGGCCGTGCTTGGCGTGGCGGCTGGCATTCAAGCCAAACCCGGAACGCCTCCCGCTGCCAAACCAGCTTCGACGAAACAGATGGTCTTGCCGAGCCACGACGGGATGCTGCTCGGCGTTTTCTACCTTGCTGCCGGCGCGGGTCCGCATCCCACAGCCGTTATCTTCCACGGCTTTCCTGGCTTCGAGCAGAATCTCGACATCGCGCAAGTGCTCCGTGCCCACGGCTGGAACGTGCTGGCCATGCATTACCGCGGCTCCTGGGGAGTGAAGGGCGATTTTTCTTTCGAGCACGCTGCGGAAGACGCGGACACGCAGGTACGCTTTGTCTTGGATCCGGCGAACGCAGAGAAATACGAAATCGACACGCGTGACGTCATCGTCATTGGGCACAGCATGGGCGGATACATGGCTGCTTCGGCCGCTGCGCACAATAAACAGGTTGCCGCCGCGGTGCTCATCTCGGCGTGGAACATCGGCGCTGATTACGCGTCACGGCACCATGGTGCCTCCGCCGCGTCGACCGTTGAGAGCGAGGCGAAATCGCTCGCCAGCGATGATAATCTCTTGCCACTTTCCGGAACCAGCGCTCAGGCGCTCGCCCGCGAGATCTACGAACACCACTCGGCGCTGGATATGAACAATCTCGCTCCGGCCCTTGCGCCTCGGCCTGTCTTCGTCATCACGGCCAGTGAAGGTCTCGCCCCTTCCGACCACGCTTTTGCCGAAGGTCTCCGCAAAGGCGGAGACACTCAGGTCACAGAGCGCCACTGGGACACCGATCATAGCTACTCTGGCTATCGCGCAGAGCTGTCGGCCGCGATATTGCGGTGGACGCAGGAAACTCTGCCGCACTGAGAATTCGGCTGAAATGCAGCGATGCGCCGCAGATAATGTGCCTCAGCGGCTGCTGCGCGCGAGCGAACTTGACGAATGCCACGAATCTCCGTTCACGAAGCCTATCCGCAACTTTCTTTCCGCCGGCGCACATCGAACTGGCTCGCGCGCTTGATTCGCATGCCTGCCGAATGCGTCCATCTGACGGGCCATCCTCCGTGGATGGCGACTTTTCTGCCCGACAATTTGTATCTGCAAGGCAAGAATGTCCCGTTGCGCCAGCCGCAGCGGCCGGAAGTTTCTCTTTGCCGTGAATGTTTGACCGCGGAGTTGCAGAAAGACCTCGCTGCGTATCCCGGACGCGTGGTTGCCTTTGAGCCGGATGGCGAATCATTTTCACAGTATTTTTTTGTAGCGGCGCCCGATTTCGATGCGGCCGGCGTCGAGCCCGCCGTTGCAGCAGCGATCGGTGGGCGGCTGGCGCGCGACGACGATCGCTCCAAGTCTTGCCAGGAATGTTCGCGTGCCGCCACGTGGTTGTGGTTTTCACGCGAGCAGATTCCAAACCTCGACGCCGCGGATCGCATGGAAGTGATGCCCGGCGAACATTTTTGCGCGGAGCATGGCGCGAAACAAGTCTGCGCGGCGCTCGCGGCCATCGAGCACGCAAATCTTTTTTACGTCAACGCGCCTTACGGCGAGGGCGGTGCGTATCTTTGGATTTGATTTTCGTGTTGGAAAGCGCGGATTGCGTTTTTCTGGGAAGCTTTGCAAATACCATGTCATACGAACTGCGCAAGAGCCGTTCCAATTCCGTTAACGTTAGCGCGTCCTGCGTTTCGAGCGCGACCCAGTAGTAACGCGCCGAATAGGGCGCGGGAATAATTCCCGGACGCTCGGTCAATTCAGCGAATTCTTCCGGCGAGCATTTGAACGACAGCCAGACTTTCGCCGGCACGAGCACGACTACGGCGAACATTTTGCCGCCCACCTTGAAGACCAGGTCATCGCCCCATTGCACGGTTTCCGT
>DASRQP010000145.1:0-4053 GCA_035696585.1 Candidatus Acidiferrales bacterium
TCTGGAACTTTATCGCGCGATGGATATTCAATCGCAATTTCTCGGTGTCGCGCCGCCGCCGCTGGCGAAGATTGATGATTTACTCGCGGAAGGCGACGTGGTGCGTTGGGGCGGATACGAGGCGCGGGTACTGCACACTCCAGGGCACACGCCGGGCAGCGTCAGTTTGTACCTGCCATTTGCTGTGCGAAAGGAAGGAGGGAATCGCGTAGTGCCGGCGCGTTCCGCTGAGAAATCGCACAGCGGACGCGATGATTCTGCGCCGTGGCTTTTCGCCGGAGATACGCTTTTCGCGGGCTCGATTGGGCGCACGGATCTCTGGGGCGGGTCGTACCCGGAGATTATCCGGTCGATTCGAACGAAACTACTTGCGCTGCCGCCCGAGACAATTGTTTTTCCCGGACACGGGCCTACGACAACGCTTGCCGACGAGCGCGAGTCGAATCCGTTTCTTCAGCCTAGATAGTTCGTTTGAGGATCGGAGATGAGGGGGCTATTTTGCGTTGTGGCGGGCGTCGCGCTCGGCGCGGAGAGATTCCATTACGCTCTGAATTAGTTGCTTGGCCTGCTGCAATTCGGAGCTGATGATGCGAATGTCCATCGAGGGTGTGGCGGGGTTTCCCGCGCTGTGGCAATAAACGCCGTGCTGGCCGACGAGAACCATGGCGTTCGTCAGCATGTCGAGCGAGACGGCAAGGCGGCCGCGCTGAGGGCCCATCATGGTTTCGTAATGCTCCAGTTCGTCGCGGTGCTCTTCGAAAACAGTCATGGGCAATTGCTCCCTAGGGTGTTCGCGTGCGGTTTAACGGTACGCGAATTGCGATCGGCTATCAACATGGCGGATGTGACGCTTCGCGGATTTCCGCTGGCCGTGTGGTGCACTCGGCGCGCGGCGGTTCGCGTGTAGTGCCAGAGAGGGTATTGCAATCGAGGAACTTCGCGCGCGCGGCGGCTTTACACTCCCGGCCACGCGACACATAATCGTGGCGAAAGAAAAAACGCGCACCGCGCGAGGCATAATAGGAGCCGCAGCTTGGGGATTCTTGCTAGAAATACAAAACGTTTTGCGGCATTGCTCGCATGCGGAGTAGTGAGGGAATTATGAGACGCTCGGATTTGGTGCATAACGCAGCGAAAGGGAAGGCGCCGCGAACCTCTCAAGTGGTTTTCGGTGAACGGCAGCATCTGCTGCGCGTGCTCGATTCGGTGGAGCACAGCGCGCTGCCGCATGGGCGTCTGGAGCAGGAGCGGCGCGTGATCGAGCAGCTTATCCATGCGCGGACGCAGGAACTCAACCGCATCAATACTTCGTGGGATGAAAAGGTGGGCTTTGTTTTGAGCGCTGAGGTGAAGCCCGAAGCCCTGGAAAAACTTTCACGCGAAGCACCCAAGGAAGATTTTTATCTGCTGCGACTGATCAGCGAGCATCCGAAGGTTTCCGCGAAAACGCTGCGGCGGCTGGCGAAGCACGAATACGCAGCGATTCGCGAAAATATCGCGCGACATCCGAATGCCGACGCGGCCACGCTCACAACTCTCAGCAAGGATCGCACGCAGCCACTGTGGTATCTGGTGGCGTTCAATCCCAATGCGCCAACTGGGCTGCGTCAGAAATTGCGCGAGCGCATGCGCAAGCTCGGCGAAAAGACTGCCACGCAGTAAATTTCCGCACAGTTTATCGGGATTCAGCGGCCGTGCGAAGGATCGCGCGACGCCGCTGAGTCTAAATCCACGTGGATTTTTTCGTTGCCGGGCAGTGGCGGGTAGCAATTGCCGTCAGAATTATATCGATAGGGGCAAAGCGCCGTGAGTTCGGGCCGTCGCGGCGACTGCGCGAATTGCCAGGCGGTCGCGGAAGGCACGCCGCTTTGGTCAGGCGACAGAGGTTGGCTGTCTAAATTGCAGCCGGGCGCGGGCGGGCAGACATCATTGTAGATGAAGAAACTGATCTTGCGGCTGCGCGCGTTGTTCTGGATATCGTTTGCCGTCGTTATTTCGACACCGACGGATTCCTGCACGGGAATCCCGGAGCAATAGACGCCCGCTTTATAACCGGAGGAATTCACGGCGTCGATCCAAGCGTACAAATAAGCCTGCTGCTCGGGGAGCATTCGTCCGCCCTCTTCCTGGTCGAGAAAGATGATGGTCTCCGAGGGAAAGCCTTCCTTCTTTGCGGCGTCCACCGCGGCGGTTGCGTCGCTTGAGCCGAGAGTTTTTGGATCGCGCGTCGATTTCAGTTTCTTGTCGAGGCGACCATTGAACAGCACCAGAAAGCCGAAGCCATGCGAGCGCAAAATTGTACGTTTACCCAGCCACGTGTCCGACTTTTCGCCCGGGGGAGGATTTAGCCAATAGCCAGCGAACGCGAAATGCTGGGCAAGGGAGTCGAGCGCAGCGTCGCCAGGGTAATCGTTGCGGTCGAAACCAAGATAGGTTCCGAGGGAGGGTTGAACATCTGGTTGAAAATCCGCAGAAGGCTGCTGGCTTAACGGGAGGCTGGCATATGCGATGGCGGCGCATGCGAGTAAAACACCCGCTGCGAACAAAGCGATCGTTCTTGCCATCCGTGCGGCCATGAGCATCGTCCCGTTATGATAGGAGATGAGTGTTCACGGTTGTACGTAGCACGTGCGCAAGAGCCGTGAAGGCATCAGTAATTGTTGGCTAAATGAAACCTTTGCACGCGAAATTGCGTCCGAACAGTAGCACGCCATTGGCACGGCCGCGCAAGCCAAAGTGGCGAGCGGCTGCAAGGGAGTTTTTCTTCGCGTGACTGTGCTGGATTTATCGGCGTACGTCGGGCTTGTCGCGGTGGGTTTTGCCACGGCGAATATTCTGATCGGGCTAATGATTTTTGGGCGCTACAGCCCGGTTCGCTATTGGCCGCACCGCAGATTCGATATTTTTCGCATTCACCGCTGGACTGGCTACGGCACTTTGGGTTTTACTCTGCTGCACCCGTTGCCGCTGCTGCTGAATGCGAAACCTCATTTTCGCGTCATCGATATTTTATTGCCGCTGTGGTCTCCGCAGCAGCCGCTGCAGAATACGATCGGCGCGGCAGCATTGTACCTGCTTGTGATTATCGTCGTTACTTCGCTTTACCGCATCGAGTTGGGACGGCATTTCTGGAAACTTCTGCACTATCTCACGTATCCAGCGGCGGCGTGCCTGTTCATTCACGGCATTTTGACCGATCCGAATCTGAATGGTTTGGGGGTTGATTACCTGGATGGCGGGAAAGTGTTCGTCGAGATTTGCTGCGTGATTATCGTTGGTGCATCCGCGTGGCGAATTCGCTTCAGTCGGCGGAAGCGACTGGCGAATCGGCCGGCGAGCTTGGGCGCGGAAGCCGCAACGGAGTAGAATCTTGCGATGCCGCTGGAGATTCCACAGCAACTGAACATCGCCGAGGAGTTTGTCTCGCGGCCCGCGCGAGAACATCCTGAACGCACGGCGATTCTCGGCGAGCCTTCCCAATTTTCCTATTCCCAAGTCGAAGAGGCGGTGAACCGCGTGGCAAATGTGCTGCGCGAGAGCGGCTGCGAGGCGGGCGAGCGCGTTCTGATTATTCTTCCCGATTCCACTGAATTCATCAGCGCGTTTTTTGGCGCGGCGAAAATTGGCGCGATTGCCGTGCCGGTGAATTCGATGGCGCGCGCAGCGGATTATTCATACTACGTGAAGGACACGGGTGCACGAATCGCGATTGTGCATGCGTCGGCGATGGCGGAGTTTTCGCGAATCGAAGCAGCGTCAGAACTTCGTCTGCTCGCAGTTTCCGGTGAAGGCGCCGAGGATGCGGTGAAGATCGCGGGACCCGTGTTCGCGGGAGTGCGGAAGCTTACGTGGGATGACGCATGGAATCAAGCGAGCTCGCTGTGCGAGACGCATCCGACCGCGGCGACGGATCCAGCGTTTTTGCTCTACACGTCGGGAAGTGGAGGGACGCCGAAAGCGGCGATTCATCGTCACGCGGACATGGTGCGCACGAGCCGGGGATATGCGCACGAGGTGCTGGGATTACGCGCGGACGATATCACGTACTCCGTT
>DASRQP010000146.1:0-3125 GCA_035696585.1 Candidatus Acidiferrales bacterium
GGGCAACTTCTCGAGCGCGCGCGGGAGAATGGATTGTTGATCGGCAAAGGCGGGCTTTTCGGCAATGTGATACGCATGGCTCCGCCGATGAATATTTCGAAGGCGGATGTGGATGAAGGGATACGGATGCTTGATAAATCCCTGAGCGAAGTGCGAATCTGAATCGCAAATCACACGTGTTACTCAAGGACGAAGAACTATGGCGACGGCAGTGAGTTCAACGCAGGCGTGCCGGAATTTCATTGGTGGGCGATGGGTGGAGTCGAAGGCGGCGAAGATTGCCGAGCGGCGGAATCCGGCGAACACGGATGAAGTGGTGGCGCGCGTGCCGTTGTCGAACCGCGAAGAGATGCGCGAGGCCATTGCCGCGGCGAAAGCTGCGTTCCCTGCATGGCGAGACACGCCTGCGCCGAATCGCGGGAAGATTCTCTTCAAAGCCGTGCGCATCATGGAAGAGCAAAAAGAAGAATTGGCGCGGATGTTGACTCTGGAAGAAGGCAAGGCGCTGAAAGATTCTTTGGGCGAGGTGCAGCGGAGCATCAACATTCTGGAGTTCATGGCGGGAGAAGCGCGGCGGCTGAACGGCGAAAGCTATCCGAGCGAGCTGCCGAAGAATTTCTCGTACACAGTAAGGACGCCGATAGGAGTGATTGGCGCGATCACGCCGTGGAATTTCCCGCTGTGCATTCCGGTGTGGAAGGTTGCGCCGGCGCTGGTGGCGGGAAACACGTGTGTGTTGAAGCCGGCGGAGCTAACGCCGCTGTGCGCGATTCGCATGACGGAGATTTTCGAGAAGGCAGGGCTGCCCGCGGGCGTGCTGAATCTGGTGTTGGGCGCAGGCGAAGAAGTGGGCGACGAGTTGGTGCAGAATCCGGATGTGCGCGCGATTTCTTTTACTGGCTCGACGGAAATCGGCTGCCAGATTTATGCCAGCGGCGCGCGGCGAATGCAAAAAGTGCAATGCGAGATGGGCGGGAAGAATCCCGTGGTGATTCTGGCCGATGCGGATTTGCCGCTGGCGGTGGAGTCGGTGGTTTCGGGAGCGTTCGCTTCCACGGGACAGCGTTGCACGGCGACGAGCCGCGTGGTTATTGAGGAGAGCGTGGCGAACAAATTTGTCGCGATGCTGGCGGAGCGCACGAAGAAATTCAATGTTGGCGACGGGCTGGAGCCGGGGATCGATATGGGACCGTCGGTGGATGAGAAGCAGATGAACACGGTGCTGAAATATATCGAGATCGGAAAAAAGGAAGGCAAGCTGCTGCTGGGCGGCGAGCGGTTGACGGGGAGCGGATACGACAAGGGATATTTCGTTGCGCCGACGATCTTTGATCATGTGGCGACGAAGAGCCGCATCGCGCAGGAGGAGATTTTCGGTCCGGTGTTGAGCGTGATTCACGTGAAGGATTTCGACGAAGCGCTGGACGCGGCGAATTCGGTGCGATATGGGTTGGCCAGCGCAATCTACAGCAGCGATGCGAGCAAGGTTTTCGAGTTCATTGACCGCATCGAAACGGGCATCACACACGTCAATTCACCGACCGTGGGAGGCGAAGCGCATCTACCCTTCGGCGGAATCAAAGATACAGGGGTGGGGCACCGCGAGGTCGGACACGTGGCGCTGGATTTTTACACGGAGCTGAAGACGGTCTATATTGATTACACAGGACGTAAGAGGGAGTCGAGCGTCTATTAAGGACGGCCCGGAAATGAACCGATGCGAATGAAGACACGAGTTCCCCACTGCTTTTCCATCTCCATCATGATTTTGGCGCTGGCGATGCTGGCATCGCACGTACGCGCGCGCGAGGGAGACAAGATCAATTGGAAGCCGATTGGCGACGCCATTCTTAGGATCACGGGACGCAAGCCGCCGAAAGCGTGGAATGTGTATCAGGACGAGAAGAAGAAAGAACGCGTGCTGGTGGAGATGGATAACCGCTATCTGATTCTGGATGCGAAGACGAAGCAGGTCTACGAGATTACGAGCGCGCAATTTCAGCTTCATGGAAAGTATTATCAAACGGCGAATCCGATTCCGGGGCCGACGGTGCCCAGCACGGGTTGGGATATTCGGGATATAGGTCCTGCGGAACGGATAGAGGTGGCGTTGACGAACGAAAACATTTCCTTCGATGTGGAGTTGCCGCATCCGCTGGAGCTGCGCACGCCGATCCACTAGCAGGGTGCTAGAACAAAGTTTGACGCGGCTTCAGGGGCTGAAGCCCCGCTTGAGTCTGCGCGGCTGATGTCGGAGCTGAAGCTCCGACCCCCTAAACAGCAGGTTTTCTTCGATGTGGAGTTGCCGCATCCGCTGGAGCCGCGTACTCCGATCCACGCAACGGTAGGCGCACCCGCAAACGCAGAGGCCTCACGTCAGTTCGCACAGAAACGGTGCGAACGGGACGTGAGCTACAGGGCCGAAGCGAGTGACGCATCGTTCCACGCAGGCACACAAACAGGCCAAAGCCCCACCCTTCGCGGGAAACGCTCAGGATGGGGCACCCGCAAAGCACAGTCTGCGCGGTATTGACTCCTGCGCTACCGGAGCGTCGTTCCTTCGGAGACGGGACCGGGGGAGTCGGCAGCCGATTGCGCGGGGCCTTTTAGTTCCGCGAGCAAAATCCCGATGAAAACCAGCGCGGCGCCGGATAATTCGCGTGCGCCGAGATGTTCGTGTGCCACGATTACGGACGTAAGCGCGGCGAAGACAGGTTCGAGGCTCAACAGAATCGCGGTGTGAGTGGGCGTCGTATATTGCTGCGCCCAGACTTGCATGGAAAAACATAACGCGGTGGCGCCGATGGCCGTGATTAGGATCGCCCAAACAAGAGTTGGTGACCAGACGAGGCGCGGCTGTTCCCATCGTGTGACGGCGAGTAGAGGCAAACAGGCGAGCGTCAACAGAGCCGTCATGATTACTTGCAAAACGCTGAGCGCGGGGACGGAATGCTGAACGCTGTAACGTCCGACGACGATGATGTATAGCGCGAACATCAACGCACAGACCAGCACCAGAAGATCGCCAACGTTTAACCTGGCAAAACCCGCGCGCGGCACGGTCAAGTAATACAGCCCCACCAAGGCGACAATCGCGCCAGCCCAGACCCAGCGGTTCACGCGGC
>DASRQP010000147.1:0-7047 GCA_035696585.1 Candidatus Acidiferrales bacterium
CTATACTGCCAGCTTCTTTTTTCACGCGGGTTCGTCCCAGTGGAGCAAAGCGCGAAATGAAGATTGAAGACCTCAACGAGCGGCTGCGCGATTCGGTGCTCATCGGAGATGGCGCGATGGGCTCGATGCTCTATGAACTGCTGGGCCCGCAGCGTTGCCTCGACGAATTGAATTCGACGCAAGCCGAGGCCGTCTTCCGCGTTCACCAAACTTATTTGGAAGCGGGCGCGCAAATCATCGAAACGAACACCTTCGGCGCGAATCGTCACAAGCTCGCCGCTCTCGGACTCGGCGACCACGTTGGCGAATTCAATCATCGCGGCGTGAAAATCGCGCGCGAGGCTCGCGAGGCCGCGCGTCACGAAGTCTTGATCGCCGGCTCCATCGGCCCGCTGGGCACTTTGCGGCAGGGGAAACAACTTCCGCCCGATGAGATTCACGAAATTTTCCGCGAACAGGCTGCCGCTCTTGAAGAGCGCGGCGTGGATTTATTTATTCTGGAAACGTTCAGCGAACTGGAGGAAATTCTCGCCGCGATTGACGCCATTCGCTCGTTTTCGAAATTGCCGATCGTCGCGCAGCTCACCTATTCGGAGGAAGGAAGCACCGTGGACGGCACGCGCCCCGAGGACGCCGTTGCGAAAATAAAAACAAAAGATGTGCAAGTCATCGGCGCGAATTGCACCATCGGTCCGCAGCTTTTGCTTCCCGTTCTTGGCGAACTGGCAAACCTGACGAAAAATTCCAGCATGCGCGTCAGCGGAATGCCCAACGCGGGATTCCCGAAACGCGTGGGCGACCGCATCGTCTATCCGAAATCCTCTCCCGAATATTTTGCGCAATTTGCGCGCGACGCCGCTTCGCTCGGCGTGCGAATCTTAGGTGGCTGCTGCGGCAGCACGCCTGAGCATGTTCGCGCCATGGTCGAAGCGATGAAGAATTTCCGCCCGTCGCGCGCCGCGCATGTTTCTCCCGCAGGCGGCGCGGTGGAAGAAACGCTAGAGCCGCGCGAAAAAACGCGCCATCTCGCGTCACGCGAACCGGAGAGTCTGCTCTGGAAGAAAATTCAGTCGGGGAAATTCGTCGTATCCGTGGAAATCGATCCGCCGAAGGGCACCAGCATCGACCGCGTGCTCGAACAAGTGAAGCGCGTGATGGCTTCGGGAAAGGTGGACGCCATCGACATCAACAGCGGCACGCTGGCGCGCGTGGGGATGGACGCGTTAGTGATGGCGGGCGCGCTCGAAGCCCACGGTGTCGAGACCGTTCCGCATTTGACAACGCGTGACGCGAACATCATCGGTCTGCAGGCCATGCTCCTGGGCGCATGGTCCATTGGCGGCGTGCGCAACGTGCTGGCAATCACCGGCGATCCGCCATCTCTTGGCGATCATCCCGAAACGAGCGGCGTCTACGAAGTCGATTCCATTGGCTTGGTGAAAGTGATGGCGCGTTTGAATCAAGGAACCGACTGGGCCGGAAAAAACCTGGGCGGCGCCACGAATTTCACCATTGGCGTAGCGGTGAATCCCGTAGCCGACGACATCGAAAACGAAATTAAGCGCTTTTTTGCGAAGGTCGAAGCAGGCGCGCACTTTGCCATGACGCAGCCGATTTTCGATCCCGAGCATTGGCACGCGTTTCTAAAACAAATCGGCGGCGCGTCGCCTGTCCCCGTGCTCGTGGGATTGTGGCCACTCACAAGTTACAAGCAGGCACTACGTTTGAACAACGAAGTGCCGGGAATCGTGATTCCTGAGGCGACTCTGAAGGAACTCGAATCGGCCGGCTCCGCCGCGCGCGACCGTGGCTTCGTGCTGGCACGACGCATGCTCGATTGGGCGCGCACCGAATTGCCCGGCGCATATCTGATTCCGCCGTTCAAGCGTTACGAAGAAGTGCTGGAATTATTTTCTTAGAGAAAGCGTGAAGCGTCAGAAAAACCAGCAGCGCTTGCGGCGACCGGCGCTTTTGTCTTGGATGCGCGAGGATTTCACTTCAGGAAATTCCGGAAGATACGGCAGCGGCTGTCCTTCAAATGCGGCGCGCGGATTTTCCTCGAACAACGCTTGCGCGATTTCGACGCCCTTGCGTTCCGCAATAAGGTCATAAGCCGGCTTGAGCCGCAGAGGCCGCGACGTCAAGTTGTGCGCGTCGCTCGCAATGAAATGAATCGCGTTCGAATCGAGCAGCGTTTCCGCCGCGGTTTGCGCGCGCTCGCCGAAACCGCCGGTAAAGGATTGCGCGGTGACTTGCACGAAGCAGCCCTGATGCAGCCAGCCCCAAAGCCGCTCCCAATCAGCGCGAATCAGCGGATTACGTTCCGGATGCGTGATGATGGGGTGAAGACCCAGGAGTTGCATTTGGTGAAGCGTTTGATCCAGCGAAGCAGGAATGGAGAAATTCGCAAATTCAACAAGCAGATAATTTTTCTGATTCAACGCGAATCGCGCAGGGTCCTCGCGAAGCTCTTCGAAATTTTCGTAGCTCAAATGGAAGTCGCAGCCCGTGCCGACCAGGAGACGCTCTCCGAGCTTCGTTTGAAGTTCATCGCGGCGAGAGCTTACCAATTTCGAAACAAAAAGATAGTTATCGTTTGCGTGCGGCGTGCCGATGACGTGCGTGATGCCATCCTCAATAGCCATCTCGGCCATCTTGAGGGAAGTTTCCAGTGAATCCGAACCGTCATCGAGATCAGGCAGGATATGGCAATGAATATCGATCATGCGCTGGCGAAGATAACGCAGGATTCAGAGATTGGAAAGCGCCATTCACCGCGCCCGACGCGTATAAGCACGTTAAGAATTCTCCCAACGGAACAAATCACAGATTGAATTTGCGACTCGACGGCTGTTATGCGAGTCTCTGTAACGTCGAAGGTGCGCCGTATTGCCGCTTCTGTAACGGAACAATTCGGTGCCGGGGCTAAATGCGTTCATGAATGTGCTGCTGTTCACGCTGTTGATCTGGATTGTCTCGCTTGGCGCGGGGTTGCTCGGGTCGCTGACCGGCTTGGGCGGCGGAGTCATCATCGTTCCGCTGCTCGTGATCGCATTCAAAGTGAACATCCATTATGCGGCGGGCGCTTCGCTGATCTCCGTGATTGCCACATCGTCGGGTGCCGCGGCGGCGTACGTGAAGGAAGGTTACTCCAACGTGCGCATCGGAATGTTCCTGGAAGTGGCGACAACTCTGGGCGCGCTGTTTGGCGCATATCTGGTGGCGAAAGTTTCTCCGTCAGGCATCGCGATTATTTTCGGACTCGTGCTGATTTTCTCGGCGTATCTGTCGCTGAGAAAAATGCCGGATATTACCGAAACGAGACCGCCGGATAGGCTTGCGGAGCGGCTCCGCTTGAATGGGGATTATCCAACCGCGCAGGGACTGAAGAAATATACGGTCCGGCGCGTGCCGATTGGATTTCTGGTCTGCAACTTCGCCGGAATTCTTTCCGGACTGCTGGGAATTGGCAGCGGTGCGTTGAAGGTGCTGGGCATGGATCAAGCGATGGAGGTTCCTTTCAAAGTATCGACGGCCACAAGCAATTTTATGATTGGTGTAACGGCGGCGGCCAGCGCGGGAATTTATTTTCACCGCGGATACGTGGATCCGGCGCTGGCCATGCCCGTGATGTTGGGAGTGCTCTTTGGCGCATTCATCGGAGCGCGCATCCTACGGAGCGCCACGACGAAATATCTTCGCGTTTTGTTTAGCGCCGCAATTGTGGTGATGGGAATCGAAATGCTGGTGAAGGGACTCTCAGGAAAACTGTAAATGGCCGAAGCAAACAATCAGTGGAATGACGAGAGGATGGACCAGATTATCTCAGTGCTGTTGCGCACGGGCGTCATTCTGTCTTCGATCGTGGTGCTGATCGGCGGGATTTGGTATCTGGTGCAAAGCGGAGGGCTGGCACCGGACTACCAGACGTTTCGGGGAGAGCCTGCGAATTTGAATGGATTTCACGGGATTGTAAAAGGACTTTTTTCCCGGCACGGGCGGAATTGGATCCAGTTTGGGCTGGTAATGCTCGTCGCGACGCCGGTGGCGCGCGTCGCATTCAGCGTGTTCGCGTTCTTCAAGGAACGTGACTGGCTATACGTTGGGCTGACACTGATCGTGCTTTCGGTGCTAATGTTCAGCTTTATTTGGCGATAGTTGCAATTTGCGTGTGTGAGGAAGCATGCAGGAATTCATCAACCAGATTCGCAGCGAACTTCGCGAGAGCGCGAGCGTCAAGCAGAATTTTTCCGAGGAGCTGCTTGCCCGCGTTGCGCGATTCGCCGAGAAGGGCGGCGCAGCGCTGAAACAGGGCCGCAAGATTATTTTTTTTGGCAATGGCGGAAGCGCGGCGGACGCGCAGCATTTGGCAGCGGAGCTTGTGGTTCGCCTGCAACGAAACCGAGCGGGGCTCGCGGCGATCTCGCTGGCGACGAATACGTCGATTCTGACGGCGGCGGGAAACGACTTCGGCTTCGAGAATATTTTTGCGCGGCAAATCGAATCGCTCGCGGCAGAGGGCGATGTCCTAGTAGCGCTCTCGACCAGCGGGAACAGCCCCAACGTGCTTCGCGGAGCGGAAGCCGGGCGCGCGAGACGCGCGTTTGTGGTGGGAATGACGGGCGAGGCGGGGGGCAGGCTGGCCGGCAATGTGGATTTGCTTATCGATGTGCCGTCGCGAAACGCGCAGCGAATTCAGGAAGCGCATATCACCATCGGCCACATTGTTTGCGGGCTGATCGAACAGATTTGCTGCGGGTAAACAGCGTCACGGGTTTGAATGGCAACAGTCTTCCTCTCGCCAGACCTCCCTCCAATCTTGTTGCCCGACCTTCTGATTCTTCTTGCTGTTAACTGACTCGCGGTGCGGGGCGGAGTCGCATTTGCGGTCACGCGCGGGCGACGCTAAGGTAGAAGGATGTCGATTCCACCAAGCGCAGGTGATTTGCCGCTCGACAAAGGACGACGCCGCAGCCTGCGCGTGATGCTTTCCGTGACGGTGATTGTTCGCGGGAAAAATGCCGAAGGAAATGCATTCGAAGAAGAGACGAAGACGCTGGTGGTGAACGCGCACGGCGCGCTGATTCATCTTCGGTCCGACGTGAAAGCGGATCAGAAAATTATGCTGATTCACAAAGGAACCCAGGAATCCCAACAGAGCCGCATCGTTTATGTGGGAACGACGATGCATGGCGGCAAAGCCCAAGTGGGAATCGAATTTGACAAGCCCGCGCCGAAATTCTGGCAGATCAGTTTCCCGCCTGAGGATTGGAATGTGCCGGACGATTGAGGGCGCGCGCCACGTTGAGATTTTTTCTCCCCTTCTGATGCCGCATTTGCTCCGATGATTGCCGGGATTTATTTATGCAAGCAGGCGGGGAGATCGGCGAGATTGTCGAGCAGCAGATCGGGATGGCACGCCGGTAATTTTGCGCTGCCCATTCCGTAGGTGACACCGCAAGCCCAAGTGCCGGCATTTCGCGCGGTTTGAATGTCGACATCAGAGTCGCCAACCATCATGGCCTCGCGAGGAGCGACGCCGAATTCCCGCAACAGAGTATTCAACCCCGTGGGATCCGGTTTTTTCTTCTCGAAACTATTGCCTCCGTAGACGAAACGAAAATATTTCTTCAATTGCAAGCCGTCGATGATCGCCTGGCTGAATTTCACGGGCTTATTGGTGAGCACGGCGAGCGACCGGCCAGCAAGAGCGTCGAGGGCTTCGCAGACACCCGGATAGGGAAGCGTGTTGTCGAGCATGTGCGCGCGATAGTAATCGAGGAAATGGACGATTCCCTTCTCGATTTCTTCCTCGGAAGTAGGTTCGCCGAGCGCGCGCTTAATCAATACGGGAACGCCATTGCCGACGTAGCTGAAAATCTGGTCGTGATCCATGGGCTTGCGACCCAGATATTCGAGCGTTGCATTCATCGAAAGCGCGAGATCAAGCTTGGAGTCGATGAGGGTGCCGTCCAAATCGAAAATCAAAGCGGTTACGCCACGAAATTGTTTTCCGTTGTTCGACATATTTTGGATATGGGTCTCGCGCACAAATCCAACGCGATAGGTTATTGTAGCGGACAGCAAACAGTTGCGCTGCCGTTTTTTGAGCGATGAACGCGAGTTGGAGAGCGGCGAGACGCTTGTTACAATCGCACATTTAGGCTGAAGCGAAATTTCCGTCAAGGGACTATGGCCGAGATTTTTCCATTTCGCGCGGTGCGGTACGATGCGAAGCGCGTCGCGCTCGAGAAGGTGCTGACGCAGCCTTACGACAAAATCACCGCGGAGATGCAGGAGCGGTATTACGCGGCGAACCCCTACAATCTGATTTCGATCGAGAAGGGTAATGTTCTTCCTGCGGATTCTGGTGACGATAATGCGTACACGCGCGCTTCTAAAACTTTGGACGCATGGCTGGCCGAGGGCGTGCTGGTTCAGGATGACGCGCCAACGATTTATGCTTATTTTCAAGATTACAAAATCGCGGAAACGAATCAGCGGATGGAGCGACGAGGATTCATCGCTCTGGGGAGATTGGCGGATTATCAAGAAGGCGTGGTTTTTCGTCACGAGCACACGCTGACTGCGCCGAAAGCTGACCGACTGGAATTGCTGCGGCACACGCGGACGCAAACGGGACAGCTTTTCATGCTTTACAACGATCCGGCGCGGCGAGTTGATGGAGTGTTGGAGGAAATAGCGAAGGAGCCGCCGGTGGCTGAGGTACGCGATGAGTACGATGTGCGTCACAGGCTGTGGGCAATTGCCGATCCGGTGAAGATTCAGAAAATCACGAGAGCAATGGCGGATAAAAAACTGATCATCGCGGACGGGCATCATCGATATGAAACGGCGTTGACGTATCGCAACGAGCGCCGCGCGAAAGAGGGACGCATCGATCCAGACGCACCGTACGAGAAAGCGATGTGGACGTGCTTCAATACTCAGCAAGAAGGCCTGACGATATTGCCGACGCATCGCGTGGTTCGCAATCTTAAGGGATTTTCGATTGAGAAGTTCCTGCAGGCCGCTTCGGAATATTTT
>DASRQP010000148.1:0-4416 GCA_035696585.1 Candidatus Acidiferrales bacterium
GCCCGCGAGAAATGCCGGCATGTTCAGAACTGCCGCGAACTTGAAAGGCCACGGCCAGACATGAAATCGCGCCGTGGAGTCCCACAAAGTGGAGTCCCCCCAAAAGGGATGGCTCAGAATGGAGTTACGAAGCCAAAGTCCCCAACCACCAAAAATCGTGGCCAGTATAGTCTGTGAAATCGGCAGTATCGTGCGAAATTGGGTTCCTTGGGCCATGGAATAGGAATTCTTACTATTAGACACCGAGGAACCCGCTGTTGACTCTCTTTTTCTGCGATTGACCCTGACCGGATTTCCGGGCGACTCGAAGAAGTTCAGCGGAGGTATAGAGCGGTAATCGGAGGACACACCGCTGCGGGGATTCGGCGCGCGGGCTGCTTGCCCGAAATGAAAGGCGGGAACTATAATTCGACGCGCGAAATCGCACACTATAGGAATGAAACAGAAAACGGCGCACCTCAGCGGCTAAAGCCGCAGGAGATTCGTGCGAATTGCGGCACGGCTGAAGCCGTGCCCTTACAAAACGCAATTTTCGGAGGCTTAGGGACATGGCTGAAAGTGCCCAGACGCAAGCCCACTTTCAGCGATATGCGGACGCGACAAACTTCGATGAAATTATAAACGGGGAGAAAAAACGTGCCGATCGGGACGGCGGTGCATGAAAGGACGTTCAAACTTTGCGAGAGTCTGAATTACCGCGAGTGGTCGGGGTATTACACGGTGAGCGCGTATGAGGCGCATCACGAGCATGAATACAACGCGATACGCAACGCAGCGGCGCTGATTGACGTGACGCCGCTGTACAAATATTTCATCACGGGGGCGGACGCGACGACGTTCGTCAACCGCGTGATCACGCGGGACATTCGAAAAGTCGGCGTGGGACAGGTGATTTACTGCTGCTGGTGCGATGAGCAAGGTAAAGTCGTGGATGACGGCACGATTTCGCGGCTGGGCGAAAATACGTACCGGTGGACGGCGGCGGACCCGAGCCTGCGCTGGTTCGAGCAGAATGCGCTGGGTCTCGACGTGAAAATCGAGGACATTTCCGAAAAAGTGGCGGCGCTGGCGCTGCAAGGGCCGACGTCCGCGCGGCTGCTGCGGCAAATCGCGGACGCGGACATAGCGAACCTGAAATATTTTCGCGTGACGCACGGGAAAATCGCGGGCGTGTCCGTGGATATTTCGCGCACAGGATACACGGGCGATTTGGGCTACGAAATCTGGATGCCGTGGGACGATGCGACGAAAGTGTGGGACGAGCTCGTGGCGAAAGGCCGGCAATTCGATTTGCATCCCACGGGAATGCTGGCGTTGGATGTGGCGCGCATCGAAGCGGGTTTGCTGCTGATTGAAGTGGATTACACGAGCAGCAAGAAAGCGCTGATCGAGTCGCAGAAATATTCGCCGTACGAAATCGGGCTGGGCCGCATGGTGAATCTGGAAAAAGAACACTTCGTGGGGCGCGAGGCGCTGATTGAAGAGCACAAACGCGGCGCGGAAAGGCAGTTCGTTGGGCTGGATATTAATTGGGATGAAGTCGAGGCGCTCTACGACAAAATCGGCCTGGCGCCGCAGGTGCAAAGCACGGCGTCGCGCGTTGCCGTTCCGGTTTACGACGTGGGTGGAGCGCACATCGGAAAGGCTACTTCGACAACATGGTCGCCGACCTTGAAGAGAATGATTGCGCTCGCGAGCGTTGCCACCGAGTACTCGAAGCCGGGGACGAAACTGAAAATGGAATTCACCGTCGAAGCGGTGCGGCATCGCGTGTCCGTGACCATTGCGAACTTGCCGTTTTTCAACCCGCCACGGAAGATGGCAACGCCTGCCGCGTGAAGTCGACGAAAAGCGAATCGACCGCGGGCCGTTTCTTTGCTAGGTGCATCCAAGTGACGAATTTCCGAGGCGCAATCATGTCGCAAGAGTCAGGCCCGAGGCGCAAGTCTACAACTTTCATCGCCGCGCTCGCTTTAACATTGGGCATTTGCTTCGGCCCGCGAGTGGCGGCGCAAAGCGCGCCGGGGCCAATTCGCCTGGCCGTGGATGCTACACATGCGCCACAGAAAATTCTGCACATTACCGAAGAGATTCCCGTTCATCCCGGTCCGCTGACGCTCTTTTATCCCGCATGGATTCCCGGCGAACATGCGCCGGACGGCCCGATCACGGATGTGGCGGGCATGGAATTCACGGCGAATGGCAAGCGCGTCGCGTGGCGCCGCGATCTGGTGGATATGTTTGCGATTCATCTGGACGTTCCGGCGGGCGCCGAATCTCTGCACGTCGCTCTGGATTTTCTGCTCACCGCACCAGCTTCGGGATTTTCCGCGGGCGCATCCGCCACGGCGCAGCTCGACGTGCTGAGTTGGAATCAGGTCCTGCTATATCCGAAGGGCTGGCCCGCGCGCGAGCTGACTTTTGATGCAAGTCTCAGGCTGCCCGAAGGCTGGAAGTACGGCACGGCATTACCGGTGGAAAAGGAATCCGGCAACGAAATTATTTTCAAGCGCGCGCCGCTCAACACGCTTGTCGATTCGCCGGTTCTTTCCGGCCATTATTTTCGCGCGATTCAACTCACGCCGGGCCAAACGCCGTCACACGAAATCGACATGGCCGCCGACGGTCCCGAAGCGCTCGAAATGCCCGCGGAAACGCAACTCGCCTACAGGCGGCTGGTCGCAGAGACGGGCGCGCTCTTCGGTTCGCGGCATTATTGTGATTATCATTTTTTGCTGACGCTGAGCGACAACGTTGCGCACTTTGGCTTGGAGCATCACGAGTCAAGCGACGATCGCGTGGACGAGCGGACGATGATCGACCCAACGCTGCGGATCACAAACGCCGATCTGTTGCCGCACGAATTCTCGCACTCGTGGAACGGAAAATTCCGCCGTCCGGCCGGGCTGGCAACGCCGGATTACAATACGCCGATGAAGGGCGAGCTGCTGTGGGTGTACGAGGGCTTGACGCAATATCTGGGCACGATACTTTCGGCGCGCAGCGGTTTGTGGACGCCGGAGCAACTCCGCGAGCATCTCGCCGACGTTGCGGCAACGCTCGATCATCGTCCGGGACGCGAGTGGCGCTCGCTGCAGGATACGGCGGACGCGGCACAGCTTCTCTACTTCGCGGCTGCGCAGTGGGCGAATTGGCGGCGCAGCACGGATTTTTACGACGAAGGCACGCTGATATGGCTAGATGTGGATGCAACGCTGCGCAAGTTGACGAACGACAAGAAATCGTTGAACGATTTCTGCAGGATTTTTCACGGCGGGCCCGGGGGCAAGCCCGCATTGAAGACTTACACGTTTGATGACATCGTCGCGACGCTCAACGACCTTGCGCCTTATGACTGGGCGAAATTCCTGCACGAGCGGCTTGACTATGTTGGCCCGCGGGCGCCGCTTGGCGGAATCGACGGCGGAGGCTACAAGCTGGTTTACAACGACGCGCCGAATCAAATGATTCTCGATGATGAATCGACTGACGACCATCTGGACTTGACGAACTCGATCGGGCTTGTGCTCGAGGAGGACGGCACAATTCGCGATGTGATCCACGGCATGCTTGCGTACAACGCGGGAATCGGGCCGGGGATGAAAATTCAGGCCGTGAATGGGCGACGATGGTCGATCAAGACCATGCGCAACGCCATCGAAGACAGCGTCAAGGAAACGCGTCCGCTGAAACTGCTGGTTGCGAACGGCGGATTCGTGGAAACGTACGAGATCGATTATCACGACGGAATGCGCTACCCGCATTTGGAGCGGGTGGAAGGCACTTCGGATTATCTGGACGAGATTATCAAGCCGCTGACGTCAGAGAATGTGACCGGATTGCCGCGCGCGGAAGGCTCGAACGCTTCAAAGCGCGGGGGAAAGCGATTCGACTGATGCGGAAACGATTGCCTATAGCCGTGGGCGTGCTGTTAATACTGATTGGTGTTGCGGCGCTGATACATCCACAATTCAGTTATCGCGTCGAACAGCATTCCCAGCAAGTAGGTGGGATGAACGTTCTGTTCGAGACGCGCAAGGTGATTCACTTTCCGTTGTGGTTCAGCATACCGGTTCTGACGATTGGAGCGGCTTTTCTGATAACGGGAATGCGGAAGGATTGATTCGTCGCAGAATTTTGATGTGATGGAATTCACGTTCGGGCGCAGTCTGGACAAATGATGTTCTGATAATTGCGGGAGGAACGTTCGATGAGTGTCGCGACGCGCGTAATGTGCATCTGGTGTTCTTATTGGTTTTTATCCGCGGCGGCGTGCGCGCAAACGCAGAAGCGCGCGATTCAGTTTGACGACTTGATTGCCATGCATCGCTTGAGCGACCCGCAAGTTTCTCCAGATGACAAATGGGTGGCATATGTGGTGGCGACGCCCGATATGCAAGCGAACCACTCGATGAG
>DASRQP010000149.1:0-8401 GCA_035696585.1 Candidatus Acidiferrales bacterium
CACCGCCGCCGATACCAACGCAATCGTCCAACGCCTCTTCTCAATGATTTTCCAGGAAGCGCGTAGATTCGCCGTCTGTGCGTCCTTCTCGGGAAAGAATCGCCCGCCAGCCTCCAGGCGTGGCTTCGGCTTCGGCAGCGACGGCGCGAGCAGTTCAACGTTCACCTTTTCCAACAGCCTATCTCCTGTAAACAATGACGCCACCTGCAATCGAGACCGCCGCTTCCGCACCTCGATACAAAGCTGTCTTGCTGCCGCTGTTCGGGACAAAAACGATGTCCTTGGGCAGCAGAAGCGGATCGGGAGCTTTGTCTGCCAGGATTTTCCCCAGATTTATCGGTATTTCGCTTCGTTTGCCCGTGACTTTGTCGGTCCGGATGATCCGCGCGTGTTTCTCCGCAGCCGTGTGCGTCACTCCCTCTGCGAGCGCCAGCGCCTGCAGCACGGAAATATTTTCATTGGTTTTCAGCATGAAGCCACCGGGCTTCTTCACTTCACCCACCACGTAGACGATTCCGGCGAGCGGCACTTTCACCACGTCGCCCGGATAGACAGCCACGTTGTAGCGTGCATCTCCGGACCCCAGCAGGTCCTTCAAATTCACTTCCACGGATTCCGCACCGCTCGTCGCTCCAGCGCTTTCTGGAAACGGCCCTTGCTTGGCGGATTCTCGAGGCGGGTCGGTCGCCGCAGTTGGTTGGGGGTCAGGAGTACCAGCTGCGGCTGGGGAGGTAAAACCGCCATGGCGCATGACAATCACGCTATCGCCGGCGTCGTCCGCCAAGCCTTGGGCCATCGACAACACCTCAATCAGACTTTTTGCACCTCGCACCTGGAAGACTCCAGGTTTCTCTACCGCTCCAAACACCGAGACCGGGTGGCTTTGCACTTCGCGCAGAAACACGTTTACATGCGGGTTCGTCATGTAATTCGTACGCAATCGATTTTCGACCTTAGCCTCCAGTTCGCGCGTCGTTAACCCCTTTGCTTCCAGATCGCCGGCCAGTGGCACCGAAATCTTTCCATCTGCTGGCACTCGCACGGTCCGGTCTAAGTCCGGCGCGCCGTAAACTGAGATTTCCAACAAGTCTTCTGCCCCGATGCGGTAATCAGCTGTCGGGCCAGCATCGTCCCCGGACGCGCTGGCTCGCGCCAAATCCAGGAGACGCTGGTTGTAATTCTGAGTCGAATCGGTGCGGAAAGACGTCTGCGGACCCGTCGTCGCGGGGGGTCGTTTCGCGGCTTGCAGAGAGGTCAGTCCCACCGTAACCCACAGGACTGCGCAAGCCGATCCGAATTTCCAAAAGGGTTGATTCATCGCCTAGTCGGTTCTGTACTTAGGCCCAGGATCCCAAGAATATCGATCTAGAGCGTTACCCTTAATCTGCCGGACTGCCCATCCATGCAGGAAAAGTTCCCAAGAACTGGACTGGCTCCGGCTGCTCCGTGGTACTCCACCATTCTGGCCTTCCTCCTCCTAATGCGGCGATGCGCAGTTGCCCACGTTGCTTGGCGAAACTGCACAGCCCGAATTAGCGTGAACCAACGCCAGCGCGAGCCCCGCGCCTCCGGCAACTCCCGCCGCGATAATTACGTAGTTCACGATGTGTCCACTTGAACCCTTCGCTTCACTTCCGTTCGGTGGTTTCTGGCCTTCCTGTTGCAGCGTCCCAATCGTTGCCACCAACGTCTTGCCCTCTGCGATCTCCACTTCACTGTTCGCCGACTTCAATTTCGCGAATCCCTTGCGGGCCGTTACGCGCAAGGTATCGCCTTGCAATGCCACCGCGTAGACACCGCCGCGACCTTGGGGAACAATCTGGGTTCCACCGGCGCTCACCACAATCGGCAGCTCCGGCCCGCTGAGGTATTCCAATTGCCCGCTGTCCAGTGGCACCGTAATTTCGCTTCGCGCATCCTCAACTTCGACGGATGTCAATTCCCCCAGAATCAATTCGTCGCCATCCTTCATCGACACGCTGGCCGTCGCACCCTTTCGCGTCGCCACGCGGTCGCCAGAGAACACACTGGCGCCTCCGATGGCATTCACCCCATTTATCGTGGCTTCACCCTTAACGGAAATTTGCCCCAAGGCGACTGCCCCGTGCGCCGAGGCGGCGAGCTGCGGGAAACATGCCGCCAATCCACATGCAATAACAAGCAATCTCGCAACATCGAACGCGCATGACGTCCGTCTTTTCACCTGGCAGCCCTCGTCCCGGGGCTTTCGGTTAGTTACTTACCAGTACTTTTAGCACTGACAAAAGCTAACCAGCTCCATTGAGCCCACTTATGACCGCCGAATAAATATTCGCTTCTGACTGCAAGCGCAAGCGACAACACGCGGCAGCACGCAACATGCCGCCTGACCATTTGTCGTGATCTATGGAAAACCGCGTGCAGCATGGCAACAACAACTACTTAACCTCCGGACGATCCACACGACGCCCAGTCGTGTCCTACAATAATTCTCATTTTTCTATATTACTACTTGTAAACGTCTCTATAAGTGTTACACTGTAGATCACTCGCGAATCACGCCACGTTCATCCCGGAGAACATATCTTTGGACTTCAGGCACACGGGCTCTCAACCCTCACCAGCTTCTGCTCAGGTGCCTGACCGGCTCGATTCCTGGAAAGAAATAAGTGCCTATCTGAAGAGAGATGTTCGGACAGCTCAACGATGGGAAGCATGCGAAGGCCTGCCAGTTTACCGTCATCGGCACGGGCAACACGATTCCGTTTACGCTTATAAATCTGAAATAGATCACTGGTGGGCAAGTAGGCGGCCCTCCGTCTCTGCTCCTCAGAAACCGGAGCCGCCGCCGCATCCCGAGGAGCACTCTCAAACCATTTTTCTCGGCTATTTCCGTTTTCTGCTGTATGCCGTCGTCGTGGTGATTCTTGTCCTCGCTGCCGGAGAGGTCCGGCACCTTTTTCTGAAGTATTTCTCGTCTCCACCAGTCTCGACCGGCGTCTTGTCTCCCCTTGCAGTGTTGCCTTTCACAGATCTTTCTTCTCTCCAGGATGCCAATCTCGCGGAAAGCATGACGGATGACATTATCAGTGATCTCAGCAAATCCCGGACGCTCCGAGTCATTGGCCGCGCCTCCGCGATGCACTTTGCGGACAGTCACGAGCCCGTGAGCCAAATCGCCGAGCAGCTTCACGCGCGCAAAGTCGTCCAAGGCACAGTCGCGCGAGCCGACGGCCGCATTCGCATTGCGGCGCAATTGGTCGATGCCCCGACCGGCCGCACTCTCTGGTCGCAGCAGTTTGACCGCGACGATTCTGATTCGCTGGCGGTCGAGGCAGACGTTTCGCGCGTCATCGCAACTTCCGTCGGCAGCATTCTCGCTCCGAACAGCCCGCCCGAAACTCCTCCCCCTCAGGCGTCAAACCGTGAAGCTCGTCTCGATTACCTCACTGCTCGTGATTTTTGGAATCGCAGAGACCCCACGGCAATCCACCAGGCCATCGAACACTTCAACAAGGCAATTCAAGAGGATCCCCAATACGCCCCGGCATATGCCGGCCTTGCTGACTCCTACATTATGTCCAGCGCGTGGGATTCGGTTTCGCCAACCGAGATGCTTTCCAAGGCCAAACTAATGGCCATTATCGCAGTTGAGCTGAACCCAAGTCTCGCGGAGGCCCATGCTTCATTGGCCGTCGTCGCATATCGGCATGATTGGGACTTTCAAACCGCCGAAACAGAGTTCCAGGAAGCAATCACCCTGAACCCAAGTTACTCCAGGGCGCACGAGTGGTACGGCGTGTTCCTTGCATATATGGGGCGCTTCGACCAGGCGTTCTCCGAACTCACACAAGCGCAGAGCCTCGATCCCTTCTCTCCCATCATTCAGTCCGACATCGCCGTCACCTACTACTTGAACCATCAGAATCAAGAAGCCGTAACCCGCCTCCACAAGATTCTCGAAGCCAACCCCGATTTCATCCCGGCTTTGACGAATCTCGGCTGCATACTTGCGGCGTCCGGAAAGTATCCTGAAGCCAGGGTCGAACTGGAGAGAGTTGCCGCGCTCAGCGGCAATAAGAGTTATCTTGAAACGCTCGCGCCTCTGGTTTCTGAGGCCAGCGGCAACCACCGCCAGTCCCAGAAGCAAATCGAAGACATCCTGCAAAATTGGAAATCCAATGAAGACGCCGATGCGCGCGTGGCGTTTATCTATTCACAGATGGGCGACAAGGAAAATACTCTGCGTTATCTGGAAATGGCCTACCGCAATCACTCGTGGTCGTTAGTGCTGATTAAAGAAGATCCAACGTTCGATTTCTTGCGCTCCGATCCCCGCTTTCAATCCCTCGAAAAACAGATTGGCCTGATTCCGGATGCCCCAAGTGAACACCCTGCATCGAGAAATCAGCCCTGATAGGCTCGCTTCAGAATGTCTGCGTCACAATTTGCAGCGACCGCGGCCGGTCCGGGTCGATTCCCTTCACTTCCGCAAGCTGCGCCGCGAAAAGCTGCCCGGGAACAATGTACGGAATCGGCGTGTAAATCTCCCCCATTTTTCCCGGCACGCGGATCACGCGCGTCACTCCCGGCAACCGCGCGTCGGCCGAAGAAATCGCCAGTGTTTCCGCATTTAGTCCTCTCAGCCGCTTTATGAGCGACTGCTGGCCCGCCAGCGTCTTCCCTGGCGGCGCGAAAAGAATCACCGGAAAATCCCGTTCGATCATCGCAATCGGCCCGTGCAGAAAATCAGCGGACGAAAATCGCTCCGCGACCACATAGCACGTTTCCATCAATTTCAGCGACAATTCGAACGCGTTTGCGTAATTCATTCCGCGCGCGACCACTGCGCATTGGCGCATATACCGGTAGCGCTCCACCATCTCCCGGATTTCCGGCGCAAGCCGCAGCGTTTCGCGCACGTGGCCCGGAATTTCGCAAACCGCATCCAGCTCAATGTGCGATCCCAGCGCCGACGCCAGCAAATACAGCACCAGCAATTGCCCCGTGTATGTTTTCGTCGCCGCCACGGACTTCTGCCGCCCCGCGCGCACCAGAAAACTCTCATCCACCACGCGCGTCATGGTCGACTTCGCTTCGTTCGTCACCGCCACCGTGAACGCGCCTTGCCGTCGCGCGCTCTTCAGCACGGAATTGATGTCTGTTCCCTCTCCCGATTGCGAAATGCCGATCATCAGCGCCTGACGCAGATTCAATCGCGTCCCATACAATGTGTGCACTGACGGAGCCGACAGCGACACTGGAATCCCCGTTGTGATCTCCAGCAAATAGCGCCCGAAAAGCGCGGCGTTGTCAGACGTTCCCCGCGCCACCAGCACAATCAGCCGAAAATCTCGCCGCGACGCGAATTTCTTGAATTCAACCGCGTGCGCGCGTTCAGCTTCAAACGTCCGTCGCAACGCCTGCGGCTGCTCCCGAATTTCCTCCATCATTCGCGACATTGAATGTTTCTCGTTTCTCGGTCTCCCGCTAATTTTCCGCGTGGGTTTTGCGCCATCCCGGCCCACGCAACGCGCGTCCCGCCATCGCTCCCGTCAAATCTCCATTCTCATATTCCAGTTGTCCATTCACAAAAACATAGTGCACGCCTTCAGAAACCTGATTCGGCGTCGCATACGTTGCCTTATCCATGATCGTCGCCGGATCGAAAATCGTAATATCTGCGTAAAATCCCGGCTTCAACAACCCGCGCCTCGCCAAGTGTTCGCGCTCCGCCGGCAGTGAAGTGATTTTCCGTATCGCTTCGGGCAGCGGCAGCAAATGCAAGTCGCGAACGTAATGCCCCAAGAAGCGCGGCATCGATCCCCACGCCCGCGGGTGGTTGTGCGCTTCGAAGAGCGGTCCATCGAGCGAACTCTCGTTCGCGTCCAGCCCGATGCTCGTCCACCTCTGCTTCAGCCCGTACTGCAAATCTTCCTCGTTCGCAATAAAGTAGAGCGCTCCCGTTTGCGCCTTGTCCGCAAGAATAAAATCAAACAGCGCATCAAGCGGATCCTTTTTTTCGCTCGCCGCCATTTCCGCTACCGTCTTGCCGTCATATTTTTTCAAGTCCGGATTCACCACTCCGGAAATCATCACACCCGGCGCTCCGCCGCTGTCGAAATACAAATTTTCCCAACTCGGATGATCTGCGCCCATCTCCGCTTTGATTTTCTGCCGCACGGCCGGGTCGCGCAAACGCTCCAGCAATTTCGTCGTTCCGCCGTCCGCCACCCATGGCGGCAAACACGACGCCAGCGCCGTCGCGCCTGCAAGATACGGATACATGTCCGCCGCCACGTCCACGCCCGACACGCGCGCCGCTTCGATCTTCGCCACGACTTTCGGCATCGATCCCCATCGCGTTTTCCCACTCACCTTCATGTGGAATATCTCGACCGGCAGATGTGCGTCGCGTCCAATGCGAATCGCCTCGTCAATCGCTTCCATTTCCGCCTGGCCTTCGCTGCGCATATGCGTTGCATAAATTCCGCCATATTGCGAAACCACGCTCGCCAGCGCCACCAACTCGTCCGTCTTCGCATAATGCCCCGGAGGATAAATCAGCGCCGTCGACACACCCATCGCGCCTTGCTGCATCGCCTGCGCAACTAATCCCTTCATCTGTTCCAGTTCCGCCGGTGTCGGCTCGCGGTCATCGTCACCGATCACTGCTTCGCGCACTTGCGCCGCGCCGACATACGTGCCCAGATTCAGTGGCGTTCCCGTTTTTTCGAGTCGCCGGAAATATCCGTCGAGATCCGTCCAATCCACGATCAAATGATAATGGTCGAGAAACGGCTTCATCGGCGCCAGTGTCCGTTCGTCCTGCGGCGCAATCGAGCCGCCTTCGCCGGTAATCTCCGTAGTGATTCCCTGTGAAATTTTGCTAAGCGAGCGATTGTCGATCAATAGTGAAGTTTCCGATTGTCCCAGCATGTCGATGAATCCCGGCGAAACCACACTGCCCACCGCATCGATCACTTTCTTCGCGCTCGCGTGATCCAATTTGCCGATTGCCGCAATCTTGTCGCCGCGAATCCCGATATCAGCGGCATACCACGGATTCCCAGTGCCATCGAGGATATGACCGCCGCGAATAATCACGTCATATGCTTCTGTATCCCCCGCATTTGCGCTCTGTCGCGACGCCGATCGCATTCGCATCGCCGCCACGAACAAAATACTCAACGCGATGAAGGCTGCTATTGCTATCCGTCGTCTCATGCCATCTCCGTTTCGCTCTGGCGCTCTCTTCACTCTTGATTTGTCGCACGTGTATCCACGCGCTCGAACTCCAGCCCTTCCGTCGACAATTTCTTCACATCTCCATCCTCGTTCAAATAAAAAGTGACGCGCGTTTTTCCGCCAAGCCCGCTCAGGTCCGCTACAAACGTGTCGTATTGAAAGTGCGTCAACGCCGCCTTGAATGTGTGGAATTGAAGTGCCAGATGGTCGCCTTCCGGCGAAACCACCACATTACCATACGCGCGATTCCGATACGTCCCCGCATAAGCCGCCAATTCCCGTGACGGATGCGTATCCGCGTGTTGTTTCTTCTCTTCTGCCTGCGTTTGCTTTTCCTCGGCCGCGGCAAAGCCCTTCGCCACACCGTCAAAATGCGCAATCCAATCTTCGGCTTGCAACCCTAGAAATTGATCGATCAAATGAAACGCAAGCCCTTCGCGCACCGGGGTGTGGTCCAGATTGGCAAAAATCACAAAACCAGTGTGGACTTCCGGAATCAGCACCACCAACGACGCAAATCCATCAATGTCCCCGGGATGCAGAATTATTTGATGCCCGCGATAATCCTCGATGAACCATCCCATCCCGTAGCTCAGTTGCGTCGACTCCGGAAAGAAAATCCGGAATTCCCCTTCTTGGGGCACGACGATCTGCGGCGTGTGCATTTCTTTCATGCTTTTTTCTGAAATCAACCGCTTCCCATCCGCAACGCCATCGTTCAATTGCATCGCAATCCATTTCGTCATGTCCCGCACGCCTGCATTGATCGCGCCAGCGGGCGCAATGTTGTCCAGATTTCTCCATGGAATAGTTTCGACGGTTCCGTTTGCTTGCTCCAAATGCGGCGTCGCGTGATTCGCCGCTTTCTGCGCGTCCACTGCGCTGAAATCCGCGCCATTCATTCCAAGTGGCTCAAAAATATTCTCCCGCACAAACGTTTCCCATGTTCCGCCCGTCGCTTCTCCCACGGCGTAGCCCGCTGTCGCGTACATCACGTTTTGATATTGAAATCGCGCGCGAAATCCCTCCGTCGGTTCAATGTACTGCACGCGCCGTATAATCTGCTCCAACGAAAACGGCGAACCATACCACAGCAAATCTGTTCCGCCCATTCCTGTGCGATGCGTCAGCAAATCTCGAATCGTCACGTTCTCATCCGCCATTGGATCGCGCA
>DASRQP010000150.1:0-6378 GCA_035696585.1 Candidatus Acidiferrales bacterium
AAATGGGTCCTGCGCCAGGCCGATTCCCGGTAGTCCAGCGTTGTTGAATGAAGTACTGTCGGTTCCGCCCGTCGCTCGACTCGCGCTTGCGCTCACGCCTGTGAATCCCCAATTCTGGAACGGCATTAGCGCGTCGCGAACCATCGTAACTGCGTCCGCCGGACCAAATACGCTCGCACCCCGGGGCTTGCCCGTGCCGGAATCAATGTTGAAATACGCATCCAATTTTGCATACTCCGGCTTGGGGTCTTCGAAGCTGCCAAAGTGCTGCTTGACGTACGCGAGCGAGCCCAGCAAGCCCTCTTCTTCGCCGCTCCACAGCGCCACACGAATCGTCCTTCGCGGTTTCACGTGAAGCGATGCCAGTATCCGCACCGCTTCCAGCATCATCGACGAGCCGATGCCGTTGTCGGTGGCGCCGGTCGCGTCATGCCAGGAATCGTAGTGGCCTCCCAGCATTACAATTTCATCTTTCTTGTCGGTGCCGGGAATCTCGCCAATCGCGTTATAGACGGTCGTGCCCTCGGGGTACTCCTTGTTTTGAATGTTGATGCGCAGCGTCACCGGCGTGCCGTCGGCGAGAATGCGCGAGATGCGCCCGTAATCGTCATTGCGCATCACCAGCGTGGGCACAGTCCTCGACCAATCGTAAGTATTGTTTTGCTGCGCCACGATCACTCCGTGCGTCCGGCCCGCATCATTGATTCGCACCAGCGCTCCATTGTCGACCAGGAACTGATCGACCGCCCTCGCAACTTCTTGCCGTGACAATTGTCCCGGCCCCAGCGGTGGCGGCTGCGGACGATTTCCAAATGGATTGCGCTGCGGATTGTTGGGATCGAAGCGCGCTTTCCATTCGTCCTCCGGTCGGCGCATCGGCGCGGGATCCATCTCTTCTGGCACTTCCACATGATTGCCCACCAGCACGATCGCTCCGCGGACTTTGTCCTTCATGGAATTCAGGTAGGCATCAAGTTCCGCGCGCGTGGGCTGTTGCGGACGCTCTTCCTTCTGCGGTTGCGGCATCGGTGGCGGCGCCCAAGATGGTGCGGCTGGCGCAGCAGCGCCGGGCCTGCCGCCAAATCCGCCGCCTGCGGCGAGTCCCGGCGGGACCAGCATCACAACACTCGCTGTAACTGTACCTTGCGTGCTCGGCGTCCAGGCCAGCGGCTCGACCATTAATTGTCCATGGAACGGAGAAACAGCTTCTGCCGAAAGTTCCATGTTTTCCCAACCGGGGACGGGTGTCGCGGCGGTCGGCGGCTGAAAAGTCCACGGCTCCAGATGCGCGTTTTTCAATCCCCACGAAGTCATCGTTCGCACGGCCCAATCATCCGCCGCCTTCAAATTCGGCGTGCCCGTCACGCGCGGACCGTACACATCGGCGACTTCATGGATGATCCACATGATCTTCGAATTATTCGTTTCTTCGGCGCGGAGTTGCGCGTACATATCGGAAAGTGCCGGAGCCTGCGCCACTAGCGGCAGCGCTGCCAGCAGAAAAAAGCACACCACATACCCATAGCGTTTCGCCAAGGAATCCTCCTAATTCTCGCCGGAAATTTCTATTCTGCTTCCTCGCGTCCTCGACAATATACGCTTGGCTGCCTCGCCGGGCAATGCGTCAGTCGCGTCCTTGACGCGAGCGTCGCCCTTGACGGCAAGTCGCAAGCCCTGCATCTTTGTCAAAACTTCGCAGACCTGTACAACGCCTATATGTTTTGGAGTTACGTGTGCGAGGTTCTTACTTTTGCGTCTTAATGAATCCGCAGATGTCTTTCACCGCGTTGCTCAGAATATGCGTCGTCGTCGCAAACACGGCCTGCCCTCCCGGCTTGAACATCGTGAACTTGTAATTGCCGGGCCAGCCGCCCGCTTCGAGCATGTAGTCCGATTTCGTCGAATCGAGCGTGATCGAGACGTTGGGACACTTCACGCGGAGATTCTTCAAAATGTCCGCGGTCGGGATTGTTGACGCCGGAGACAGCACAAGTTTCACGGGCTTCGGCTGGTCCTTTGGCGGATTCTTCGCAATTCCGCTCGCCGGCAGCAGCAAGCACAGCATCGAAACTCCAAGCAGCATTTTTCTCATGATCTGATTCTCCCGCGGCTGAATGCGTCGCAAGTACACAATTCTTGGGACGAATTCCCGCCTCGAATGGTTGCATGTTCCCGCTCGACCTGTGCCTCGGCCCGACTCGGCATGACGGAACCCACCTATTTACACCTCGCGGTAATTCGGAGAAGATGCGTGGGCGTGATTCCGCATTATGCCGAGCTAAGGAGACTACTTATGCGCACAGCATTCGTTCGCACGCTTGCCCTGACTGCTTTATTGCTGGGCGCTGTTACGGTCCGTGCGCAACAGACTTCGTCTGGCGCGGGTGTCGCGTCATCGGCAACTCACCAAACGGAGGCGGACGCCTACACGCGTTACGAACTCCTCGCGCCCGATTCCGCGAGTTTCAAAATTTATTACGAAATTACGGCCACCACAGCTGGCGCGAAGTATTTCTTCAATCCCATCCGCAAGGGCAGCATCGCCAGCGACGAATCTGTTTACGATGCCATGACGGGCGAACAGCTTCACTTCGAAGTGGTCAGTGGTGCCGAAGCCCGCAAGGATCCGTTGATGACGGACGCCGACGCCTCCATGGACTACATCAAAGTCACTCTGGCTCGGCCAGTGCCACCCGAAGGCCAGGGTCGCATCGTTATCATCAAAACGTACAAGGACGCGAAGAGCTACTATCGCGACGGCGACAAAATCGTTTTTAATCGTCCGCTCGGAATCAAGCGCAACAAAGTTGTCTTGCCCGCCGGATATGAATTGGTTGGTTGCAACGTGCCCTCGCAAGTTTTGACCGAGCCGGATGGCCGCGTTTCAATCAGCTTTATGAACGGCAGCGCCGGCGAAGCCCCGCTGATCGTTAAGGCAAAACTCGGCGCGCAAACAGGGCCCGGAGCCGCGCCTCGCGCACTGACTTCGGCGCGCAGTTGGGAATCGCCGTTCCAGGGTGAAGGTGAACGCCAGCGCCTCTCCGAGCGCGCCCATCAGGATCGCGATATCGTTTACTTCCTCAACCAGCCGGATGCTCACTCCTTCAGCCTCTATCACGACTACACGGAGTCGCATCCCGGCGCCGACAAGTATCTCAACGTCGTCCGCGAAGGCAGCACCGTTTCAAATCCATCGGCGTACATTCTCGACACAGGCGAAAAACTGGAAAGTCACATCATGACAGGCGCGGAACTCGCCGCCGCGAAAATCGATACGGGAGGGGAACCGGTGACTCCCGCCACGCAAGTGGTCGTGATCCCGTTTCCACCCGTGAAAAAAGGCCAGTCGACTCGCCTGCGAATTTCAGAGACGTATACCGCGCCCGTCAGTTATCGCCTCGACGAAGACGAATTGGTTTTCGACCGCAGCTTCGGTCGTTCGCGCAACGCCGTCGTTTTGCCCGCGGGGTGGTATTTGACCGCCAGCGCCATTCCCGCGACGGTGACGCAACTTCCTGACGGCCGCATCCGCCTCGATTTCTGGAATGGCCGTCCCGATGACGTGGACGTGCTGATTAAGGCGAAGCGTCGCGCCACGGCGGCCGAAAAATAGCGATAAATCGGCCACATTGTTCGTTCCAGTCTTGTGTGGTATCGGCAAATCTTCGGAGTGGATGGATACAAATGAAAACTTTCCTTCGCAACGCAGTTTATTTCTGCAATGCAATCGTAATCGTAGGCGCGCTCATAATTGCAATAGCTTCGCTCCCGCGCGCCGCGTCAGCTCAGGTCAAAAAAGCCGCTGCGCCCGAGGCAAAAACTTCCGCGCACGCGAACGCTCCGGACCTCAAGCATCAGCCGACGCTCTACCTCGTTGGCTACGCCCATCTCGACACGCAGTGGCGCTGGGAATATCCGCAGGTCATTTCGGAATATCTTCCCGACACGATGCACAAGAACTTCGCTCTCTTCCAAAAATATCCGCATTACATTTTCAATTGGACGGGCGCCAATCGCTACATGATGATGAAGGAGTATTACCCGGCCGATTTCGCAAAGCTGAAACACTACGTCGCCACCGGCCAATGGTTCCCGGCGGGTTCCTCGATGGAAGAGAACGACGTCAATTCGCCTTCGCCCGAATCCATCATTCGCCAAGTCCTCTACGGCAACGAATATTTCCGCCACGAATTCGGCAAAGCCAGCGAAGAATACATGCTTCCCGATTGTTTTGGCTTTCCTGCGGATTTGCCCAGCATACTCGCCGCTGCGGGAATCAAAGGTTTCTCTACGCAAAAATTGACTTGGGGCTCTTCCGCGCCCGCTGGCGGTCCCGATTCCCCTGAACAAACGCCCGCCGGCACACCGTTCAATGTCGGGGTGTGGACAGGTCCTGACGGCCGCAGCGTCATCGCCGCTCTCAATCCTGAAAGCTATTCCGGCGGCGTCAGCTACGATCTCACCAAGAGCACCGCGCCTCCCGACGTGCGAAATTTCATCGACTGGCCCGCGCGCGTCGATTTGGACGGCAAAGTCAGCGGCGTTTTCGCCGACTATCACTATTACGGCACCGGCGATATTGGCGGCTCGCCCGATGAAAACTCAGTCAGGCTCGTCGAAGAAATGGTGACGAAAAGCATGGGCGCGCTGCCTTCGCGAAATCCGAACCAGGATGACGACAACGAAAATGCATCCACGCCACCTGCAGGTCCGCAAGTCCGCATGGGCACAGGCCCTCTCCACGTTGTTTCTTCCGACGCCGATCAAATGTTCAAAGACATCCTCGCCGAACATTTGACCGCTGGTTTGCCGCACTATCAGGGCGATCTCGAGCTGACAAATCACTCCGCCGGATCGCTCACTTCCGAAGCAGTCCACAAACGCTGGAATCGCGAAAATGAAAACCTCGCTCACGCCGCCGAAGAAGCCTCTGTCGCGGCCGCATGGCTCGGTGGACGTCCGTATCCGCTCGAGCGCCTGAATCACGCGTGGCGTCTCGTGCTGGGCGGCCAGTTTCACGACATCATGGCTGGCACCGCCACGCCCAAGTCATACGAATATTCCTGGAACGACGATGTGATCGCGATGAATCAATTCGCCGGTGTGCTCTCGAGCGCCACCGAAGCGATTGCCTCACAGTTGGATACGAAAGGAGAGGGAATATCGGTAGTAGTGTTCAATCCACTTTCGATTGAGCGGCAAGAGGTGGTGGAAGCAAATGTCTACCCCACGGGCACCATGGTTCGCGTCACGGGACCTGACGGAAGGGAAGTGCCGGCACAGGTCGAAGGGTATTCAGGAGTTCGCCGTGCTGCGATGATGAAAATACTATTCCTCGCGAAAGTGCCGCCAGTTGGATTTGCCGTTTACCATGTACAGCCCTTCATGGTGGTGCACTCGGCGATGCCTGCTGAATCGACGGCGATGAATGCAGCAGCGCATTCTTCTTCAGAGCTGAAAGTCACGGATTCCTCGCTCGAAAACGCCCGCTATCGCATCCAGCTCAACCACGACGGCGACATCTCGAGCATCTTCGACAAGAAGCTCAATCGCGAACTTCTTTCGGCTCCGGCGCGCCTCGCATTCCAAACCGAAAAGCCTTCGCAATGGCCCGCATGGAACATGGACTGGTCGGATCAGAGCAAGCCGCCGCGCAGCTATGTCGGCGGTCCCGCGAAAATCACAATCGCGGAACGTGGTCCGGTGCGTGTAGCGCTGCGAATCGAACGCGAAGCCGAAGGCTCAAAATTCGTGCAGACGATTCGCCTCTCTGCAGGTGACGCCGGCAATCGCGTCGAATTCGCCAATTCGATTGACTGGAAAACTCGCGAAGCCGCTCTCAAAGCCACATTTCCCCTGACCGCTTCGAATTCTAATGCAACCTACAATTGGGGCGCCGGAATCATCGAACGCCCTGCCGACAACGAAAAAATGTTTGAGATGCCCTCGCATCGTTGGTTCGACCTCACCGATCAAAGCGGCAGCTTCGGCGTCACAATCCTCTCCGGCGCGAAGACCGGCTCCGACAGGCCCAGCGACAATACGTTGCGCCTCACGCTCATCTACACTCCGGGAGTCAGCGAAGCCGGCCAGTCCTATCGCGATCAAGGTTCTCAGGATTTCGGCCATCATGAATTTCTCTACGGGCTCTCCAGTCACGCCGGCGGTTGGCGCGATGGCGATACTGCCTGGCAGGCGTACCGTCTTGACGCCCCGCTCATCGCATTCGAGAGCGCCAATCATCGCGGAGCCCTCGGCAAGACTTTGTCCTTGCTGAAAGTTAGCGACAACGGTGTTCGCGTAATGGCCTTCAAAAAAGCGGAAGACAGCAACGACGAAGTTGTGCGCCTGGTTGAAATGAACGGCAAGCCTCAGCGT
>DASRQP010000151.1:0-2859 GCA_035696585.1 Candidatus Acidiferrales bacterium
TCGTCGGCGAGATGCAGCAAGCCGGCCTTGTCCGCGGAATCAAGGGGATAGGAGGCAACGCCGACGCTGGAGGTGATGCGGACATTGAGGGCGTCGTTCTTCAACCATTCCGTTTCTTTGATCAGGCGATGCAAGCGGCGCGCGACGCGGCACGCGTTCTCTTTGGAAGTCTGCGGGAGAAGAAGAACAAATTCATCGCCGCCATATCGGAAAGCGAAGTCAATGAGGCGGCAGTTGCTCTTGACCATCGTGCCGATTTCGCCGAGGAGCTTCGAGCCCATCAGGTGGCCGTGTGTATCATTGACGGCCTTGAAGTGATCGAGGTCGATGAAGATGAGCGAAAATTCGTAGCTGTAGCGGTGGGAGCGGTAAATCTCCGTGTCCAGCATGAAATTCAAATGCCGCGCGTTGTAGAGCGTGGTGCAGTCGTCGGTGATGGTCAGTTCATGGATGCGCTGAACGTGGCGGGCATTTTCGATGGCGATGGCCGCGTAATCGGCGAGCGCTTCGAGCAGCGCGAGTTCGCGCGCGCTGAAACCAGTATCACCGACGCAGTTGATTAGCTCGATGACGCCGAGACATTGGTCGCGGAAGCGCACGGGCACGGCGACGATGGACTGGGTTTGCGTTTTTGTCTTCTCGTCTACTTGCGAGAAGAAACGCGAGTCTTTGCGGGTGTCCGGGACGACGACGACTTCGCCCGTCTGCGCCACCCATCCGGCAATTCCCTGCCCAAGCTTGATGCGCACGTCTTTCAGTGCGTCGGCGCCCTCGCCGGTGGCGATTTCAAAATAAAGTTCCTGCTTTTCCGTGTCCATCAACAGGAGCGACCAAGTGTCCGGTCGCAGCACTTCGTTGATTTTCTCCATGATGGTGCGGAGAACCTGGTCGAGCTGGAGCGAAGACGTGAGCGCCTTGCCAAGCTCGTGGAAAACGGAAATCTCGCTTCCATAGCCGGGCTCGACGGGCAACGCAGGGTTGCGGCGACGCTCGACACCTTCAAAAGACTTTGATTCGGGCACGTTTTGCATGAGCACGGTGAGAGTCCGAACGACTCTCCGAGGGCCACCTTCCAGTAGCGTTTTCATTATAGGTTTGGTGACACGGGACTGCAACCGCCGCGTTTTTGCGGTGCGCCAAAGGCAAATCTCACTCAACGGCATGGTACGGGGTGCAAGACCTTTCATTGACACCCCTCGAGTGGCCGCCTATATTTTTTATGCAGACCTCTCGATGGAATCGACACATCTGTTCGGCGAACATTTGAAACGCGAACGCGAAATGCGCGGAGTGTCGCTGGAGGAAATCTCCGCGGCGACGCGCATCAGCGTGCGGTTTTTGGAGGCGCTCGAAAATGAGCAGTGGGAGCGCCTGCCGGGTGGCATTTTCAATCGCGGCTTTATTCGCTCTGTGGCGCGGTTTCTGGGGATGGATGAGGAAAACCTGGTTGCTGAATATGCGATGGAAACGCACGAGCGTCCGGAAATTGCCGTGTGGACAAAAGAGCCAGTCCGCAAGCGCACGAACTGGGCGGCGATTGGCAGCACGATTGCGGTCGCGATCTTGGTAATAGCCGGCGTGTGGTACGTCCATCATCGCTATGGCGCGGAAATCAGCGCGTGGCATCAAGAGCATCCGATTTTAAAAACGCTGGTGGCGCGATTCCATCGCTCGAAAGCGCCGGTAGCCAATCCTCCAAATACTTCAGTCGGCGACGCCGCGACCGCCCAAGCGACTCCACCACAGCAGGTTGTCGCGCCTCCGCCCGTAGCTCAGACGCCGGCGAACGTGGCACCGGCCAAAAACTCGCAGGCGGATTCTCCTGTTCCGAATGCGGCGACGAAAAATCCAGCCACAACCCCGTCGGCGACGCTGCCCGCGGGAAATCCGGCCGCGGTGGCTGCGGGACTGATGGAGTTGAAAGTGGAGGCAGGCGAGACGTCGACCGTGAGCGTGCTTGCTGATGGCAAAGTTGTTTTCTCCGGCACATTGGAAGCGCAGCGCACCTTGACCCTTCACGCGAAAACGAGTTTCACTGTTTCATCGAGCAAATCGAACGCCGTGCTCCTTGAGCTGAATGGCCACACGGTGGCTCCGCTTGGACCGCCGGGAGAGCCGGGAAAAATAACGCTGACGCGCGACAATTTGAAATCCAGTCCAGGAGACGACGATTAGCAACGAAGTATCGAATGACGTTCGCGCGGAAATTCTGGCCGGCCGCGCTCGGCCCGAACGCAAACTCGCCATTTGCACCGGCGGTGTGTCTCTTTCTCCGGCGGACCGCGCGGAGGCATTAACCGTGCTGGCTTTGGATACAGAGGAAGGAGTGGCGCAACGCGCGGCGTCAGCCCTGCTGAGCGTTCCAAGCGATTACTTTCTGGCGGCCCTGGAACGTGCTGACGCAGCACCCGCGCTTTTTCACTACTGCGCGGAAAACTTGGCGGCAAAGCCTGGAATCGCAGATGCACTGGCGAAAAACAGCTCGTGCGCGGCGGCGCTGGTGGAAAGAGTGCTGCACCACCTTTCCGCAGCGGGAATTCAGGCGCTGCTCGACAATCTGGAGCGGTTAACTTCGTCTCCGGCTCTTGTGATTGCGCTGGCATCATCGACGGCCGCGAGCCCAGAACAGCGCAATCAGATTGCAGAGCTGCAAAAAGGCGCGCTCGACGCGAAAGATCTTGAAGAGGCGGTAGCCATTGCCGCCGTCGATCCTGAAAGACGCAAGACGCTGATCCAGCGGCTAGCGAAGATGAACGTGGTGCAACGGGTACAACTCGGACTGTTGGGCGGACGCGAGGAGCGCATCGCGCTGATCCGCGATCCAAATAAAGTGGTGCAGCGCGCCGTGCTGCAATCGGC
>DASRQP010000152.1:0-5197 GCA_035696585.1 Candidatus Acidiferrales bacterium
TGCGCCTGGAAGATAATTTCTTGATCACGGAAAAGGGCAGCGAAAAACTTTGCTCTTATCCGGATGATTTTCGCCAATGACAAGGGAGGCTGTTCCTGCCATGAAAGCGGATCTCGCGGAGGCGATTCTCACGCAAGTGAACGAAGAAGAGATCGTCTCGATGTCATGTGATGTCGTGAATATTCCCAGCCCGACTGGCGAAGAGCTTGAAATGGGGAAGTACATGCGCGCGGCGCTCGAAGCCGCCGGGATGGACGTCGTTTGGCAGGAAGTTGAGCCGGGGCGCGCGAACGCTGTTGGTTTGTGGGAGGGAAGTGGCAACGGGAAGAGCTTGATGTTCAATGGACACATGGACACGTCGAACACGGGCCGCGAAACTTATCTCACAGGGCTTGGCTACAAGCCGAAAGCGGTGATCAAAAATGGCATGATTTACGGCCTGGGCATTTACAACATGAAGGGCGCGCTCGTTTGCTATACGCAGGCCGTGAAAGCTCTGCGCCGCGCCGGAGTAAAACTCGACGGAAGCATTTTGATTGCAGCCGTTGCGGGAGAAATCGAAAAGACGCAATGGGGAGACGAATTCGTTGGAAAGGAATATCGGGGCTACGGTGTCGGAACGCATTATCTGGTCAACCACGGCATCCTTCCCGACATGTGCATCCTGGGCGAGCCCACGGATTTGCAGATGGTTCTCGGTCACTACGGCTCTCTGTGGGTGAGGTTGACGACGCACGGCGTCTACGTGCACACGGCATTCAGCCAAAGTCGCCAGGGGGAAACTTCGATTCGCCGCATGCAGGACGTTCTTGCCGCCGTGTACGAGTGGGTGCCATCGTGGGAGGCGAAATCCTCCTACGCAGGTCACAAAGGGATTGTGAACGTGGGATGCATTCGAGGCGGGCACATTTGGCGCGCCAGCCGCACTCCCGAACGCACGGATTTGTGCCTGGATCTTCGCGTGCCTCCCACGATGCCGCTGCAAGAAGCGCGACGCGCCGCAAAGCAGCTCTTTCTGGACTTGCGCCAGCGTTATCCGGACTACGGCCTGGAATTTGAGACCTACGTTTCTGTTCCCGGCGCGCAGATCAGCGAAGATCATGTCCTTGTGAAAACAATCGACTCGATACATACGCGCGTAATGGGCAGCGCGCCGAAGCGAACCACCGTGCAGTGGTGCTCAGATGCATCCGTCATGACTCGCTACGGCATCGAAACCTTGAACTACGGGCCTTCGAGCGGCGAACGTGATCAGGAAGGCGAGAAGGTCGCGATTCAAACGTTGGTCAATGTAACGAAGGTGTATGCGCTCGCCGCCGCGGAGATCTGCGGCGCTAGCGTTTAGATTTGTTCGCGTATTTTGGCCTGCGTGCGAGCCGCAGTAGATTTCGTTTTTTCTTTGGAGAGAAATTAGTTCATGGTGAGTAATCAGGAAATCGAGCGCCGTTACACCAACATTCGCGCCGCGATGGCTGCGGAAAAGATCGATGCGTTGCTCGTCTGCGGAAATGAATACACCGGCTTTGAAGGCGCTGTTCGTTACGTCTCCGATTTCGAGATCGTGCACCGCTACGTGTACGTTTTGATTCCACTCGACGGTGAGCCGCTTCTCCTGTTTCCCAGCGAAGCTCGTTGGATCGGCGATAAAAGCAAACCCTGGGTAAAAAAGCACGTGTGGGCTGACGTTCCCGGGCAATGGCTGCTTGAGCGCGCCCAGGAGAAGCGCTGGAAACACCTCGGAATTTACGGCATGAATTTCATCATGCCTGTACGGGACTATCGCGCTCTCGCCGCAGGCTCGCTCGAACTTGTCTCCTTCGATAAAAGTTTCGACGCAGCGCGCGCGATCAAGAGCGCCGAGGAGCTCACTGAAATCCGCGACAGCATGGACATCATTCTTGACGGTTTCTGGGCGCTTCTGAAAGCGTACGAGCCCGGAAAGACAGAGGCTGAAATCATGGCGCCCGCTGTCGAGCGGTTTTTCGCGCGCGGAGCCGGACCGCGGATGATGAATATCGTGCTTTCGGGAACAGGCGGTGAGGCGGAGGCGCACTTCAAAGTTCCCGCGAACCGGCCTGTCGCAGCGGATGACCTGCTGCTTTATTCGCTTGAGCTCGCGGGTGCCGCCGGCTATTGGGTGGAATTTTCGCGCCCTCTCATTCGCGGGAAAATCAGCGCGCGCACCGCGGCCATGGCAGAAATTTATCCGGAAGCCCGGGAAGCAGCGCGCAAGAAAATGCGCGAAGGAGAACTGGCCAGCGCGGTGCATCATGCTGCCGCCGAAATCTTCCACAAGGGCGGATTCGGCTTGGGCCATCTTTCGGGGCATTCCATCGGTACAACCATGCTCGAATATCCGGCGATTGGCGCTGAATCCCGCGTCGAACTCCGCGAGAACATGATTTTCAGCTTCCATCCACAGGTCGTTGATGCGGATGGGAAAGTTTGCCTTTATACACAGGACACATATCGCGTTGGCAAGACGGAGGGCGAAAATCTCGCGGATGTGCCCTGGAAATTCTTCGACGGAACTGAAAGGCCGGGCAACGGTCGATGAAAATATGTGTGGTGGGCTGCGGCGCGGTGGGCAGCATTTTTGCCGCTCATTTGGGGCGGAAGGGCGAAGCGGAGGTGTATGCCTACGACGTTGCGAAGGAGCACGTCGAGGCCATCCAAAAGCACGGGCTGCGCATTTCCGGCGCGGCCGATTTTACCGCACCAGTTAAGGCCACAACAAACGCGCACGAAATTCCCGTTTGCGATTTTGGAATCGTAGCCACAAAAAGCACTCACACGCGCACTGCGATCGCCGCCACGGCTCATCTTTTTCCGGAGACCGCCGCCGTCTGCTCCGTGCAGAATGGAGTTGGCAACGAAGAAATTCTGGCGGAGCACGTTCGCTACGTGATTCGCGGGACCACATTCCCGGCGGGCCATGTTATCGAACCCGGGCACGTCGGCTATGACATTCAGGGCGACACATGGATTGGACCATTCGAGCCGAGTCATACGTCGATGGATCGCGTCCGGGCGCTCTCGGATTTGCTCAATCGCAGTGGCTTGCGCATCATTCCGCTCGAAGATGCTCGCGGCGCGCAGTGGACGAAACTGATTTTCAATGCCGCGACGAATCCGGTTGGCGCTCTTACGCTTCTTCATCACGGCGCCGCCACGCGCCTGCCCGCCACCGGGCAATTATTCGATGACCTGATATCCGAAGGCATGGCGATCGCCAAAGCCCTCGAAATCGAGCTCCACGGCAATCCGCGAGACCTCGTGCAGAAAGGCGCCTCTGCTCCCGGTAAACACAAGGCGAGCATGCTTCAAGACGTCCTGGCGCATCGTCAAACGGAAGTGGATTTCATGAACGGCGCCATCGTTCATTGGGGAGAGAAGTTGGGAATTCCCACTCCCTTAAATAAAACGATGTGGGCATTGATTAAAGGGCTCGAGCATTCCTGGACCAATCCCTGATACTGAATCTTACGAAGGAGTTAAAAAGACATCATGAGCGTTCCTTTTCGCGTTGGGGTTTTGCAACTCAGCATGGAGCCGGTTGAAGAAACAGTACGGATGGCACAGGCCTGCGACCGCGCCGGATTTGATACGTTCTGGCTTGCCGAAGCATACCCCTGGTGGCGCAAACATTCGATGGAAGCGCGGTCTTCCACTTCCATTGCGGCTATCGCCGCTCGCGAAACCAAGAAGATCGGCATCGGATGGGGAATTATCTCCCCCTATACGCGCCATCCCGTCCAGATCGCTATGGAAGCGCGCGTTCTCCAGGAAATGGCTGGCAAAGGGCGATTCATGCTGGGCCTGGGCGCTTCGAAGATTTTTATGAAGGAAATCGGCGAGGGAGAATCCGGAAAGGGACCAGGGCCGGCGACCTTCATGCGCGAGAGCATCGAGATTATCCTCGGCGTCCTCGGCGGTGAAGAATTCACCTATGACGGCAAAGTTTTTTCAGCGCGGATTCCCGCGCTGCGCAACGATGCCCACGTGCCTCGTTTTCCCGTCCCAATTTACATTGGTGCCACAGGCCCCGTCTTGCAGCGAATGGCCGGGTCTCATTCCGATGGCTTGCTTACCGCCAGCATCACAACGCCGGGGTTCGTTCGTTACGCGCGCGAATCGATGCTGGAAGGCGCAAAATCGGCCGGTAAAAATCCCTCGAATCTCGATCTCGGTTCGGTGGTCGTCGGCAGCATCAACAAGGATCGCGCAAAGGGCATGGAAGGTGCCCGCGAGATGGCCGCGATGTATCTGGCGAATAAAGTTCAGAACATCCGCGGCTCGGCCGATGTGCTGTTGCAGAAAGCCGGGCTGACGTTCGACGAGATCAAGCCCATCGCCGATGCCATGGAATCGGGCGGGCGCTTGGCAGCGGCGCGGGCGGTCACCGACGATGTTCTTGCGAAAGTCTGCCCCATCGCGGGTACTCCGGAAGATTGCATCCAGCGGATTGAGCAATATCGCGACGCTGGCTGTTCCCACATACTGCTGGAGATTTGGGGAGATGACCGAACCGAGCAGGCCCGACTGTTCGGCGAAGCCGTCCTACCGCATTTTCACCGCTGATGACCCGAAGCTGGCGCAGCTTCGGCGCTGTGATCTTCGCGGCACAAGTCAATTGAGCTTCGGGGAGGAGTCGCAGACTTGCTGCACGATGGCTCGAAATTCAGAATCGGTGAGCAGGCGGCGCGCGGCAATTCCTTTGCTCTTCACGGCGGCGAGCACCGACGGTCGCTGCGACTCGGAAACTTGAAGCCCAAGCTCTTTGGCTTTCAGAGCGATGCTGTCGAGCCCGCTCTTTTTTCCCAGGACAATTTGTCTGCGCGCTCCCACTAGATCCGCGGAAAATGGTTCAATCGCTTCCGGAATGTGAAATTGGCTGGCCACCGCGCCGCTTTCGCGGACGAAAAGATTTTCGCCAACCACAGGTTTCCACGGCTCGAGTTGATATCCGGCCGCCTCGCGCACCGCGCGCGAGACTTCGCGAATACGCGTCAGGTCCATCGCCACCGGCACTCCGTAGAGACATTGCAGCGCCAGCGCCACTTCGCCCAGGTCGGCATTGCCCGCGCGCTCGCCCATTCCGTTGATGGTTCCCTGAATCCAGGTGGCGCCGGCGCGAACGGCAGCCACCGCGCACGCCGTTGCCAGGCCGAAATCGTTGTGACCGTGAAAATGCACT
>DASRQP010000153.1:0-3692 GCA_035696585.1 Candidatus Acidiferrales bacterium
AAACACATCGAGCGTCAGCGGAGGTTTTTGAGTCTCCGCCGCAAACAAGACACCCGCTCCTAAAAGTACGCAAAAAACAAAACTCAACCCTAAAAGTCTTTTTGGCATGGCTCCTCCGCGCGTGGAGGTATACAACTCCGCGCCAGACTAGGTCAATCGTTCAAATCAGCCTAACAACAAGGGACACCGGCGTAGTGGAAACCGCGGTGCAAATCATTTCATACTGCAATTCCGGTATTGGCGCGGCCCGCCAGTTATACGAAAATACGTGGGCGCAAATGAAAGGCTCATGTACCATCTTATACAGGCTCACACAGGGAGAAGTCCGTGCGAATATCCGTAATAGGCGCAGGTTACGTCGGTCTTGTCACCGGCGCATGTCTGGCAGAACTCGGTCATCACGTTCTTTGCACTGATAACGACAAGTCGAAAATCGACACGCTCGAAGCCGGCAAATTGCCGATCTTCGAGCCCGGCCTCGACAGCGTGGTGGAAAGAAACCGCAAGGAAGGCCGCCTGTCCTTTTCCGCCGACCCTCGCGCCGCCGCCGAAGGCGACGCGATCTTCATTTGCGTAGGAACTCCGCCGCTTCCGACTGGCGACGCGGATCTCAGCGCGATAGATCACGTCGCGCAGATGATTGCCACCGAGGCGAAATCCGACAAGCTCGTCGTCGAGAAGAGCACCGTCCCCGCGCAGACTGGCCAGCAATTGAAGCGCGTTCTCGGGATTTACGGCCGCAGTGGCCGCGTACATTTCCGCGTCGCTTCCAATCCGGAATTTCTGCGTGAAGGCACAGCCGTCGGAGATTTTCTTCACCCCGATCGCATCGTCATTGGCGTCGACGACGAAGCTGCCGAAAAGCAGCTTCATGAAATTTACCGCCCCGTGCTCGAACAAAAATTCAAATGCCCGGTACACGACGGCGCGTGCCCGCCGATGAAAGCCCCTGCTTGGGTGGTAACGACCATCAATAGCGCCGAGCTGATCAAGCACGCCTCGAATTCTTTCCTCGCACTGAAGATTTCCTACGCCAATATGGTTTCCGATCTGGCGGAAAAACTGGGGGCGAATATCGAAGAAGTCATGCACGGCGTCGGACTGGATCCGCGAATCGGGCCTCACTTTCTTCGTCCCGGCCTCGGGTTTGGCGGCTTCTGCCTGCCTAAGGACGTTCAGGCATTTGTGCGCCTGGCCGAACGTAACGGCATAGACTTTGCCATGCTCCGCGAAGCCGAGCGCGTCAACCATCAGCGAATCGCGGGCTTCGTGGAAAAGCTCCGCCATTCCCTATGGGTGCTCAAGGGAAAACAGATCGGTATTCTCGGTCTGGCGTTCAAAGCCAATACCGACGATATCCGCTTTGCCCCATCCATCGAATTGATAAAGAAGTTGCAAACGGAAGGCGTGCGGCTGAAGGCCTACGATCCGCAAGCAATGGAAAAAATCGGCGAACAATTCCCGGATCTCGTTTGTACGTCGGACGCGTACGAAGCGGCCCGCGGCGCGGATGCATTGCTCATCGTTACGGAATGGGAAGAGTTCCGCAATCTCGATTGGAAGCGCATCCATCAGAGCATGGCGAGACCGCTGGTGCTGGACGGCCGCAATTTGCTTTCCGCGCAGGAAATGAAATCGCTGGGGTTCGAATATCACTCCGTCGGCAGGCCGGACCTTGCGGTCGCCAGTTCCGCCGGAGTTCTAGCCTGACATGCCGGAGTTCTGGCCTGTGAGGCCGCGCTCTTCGGCAACTTTCTTCTGAAAATATTCCAGGGTGAGCTTCAGTCCTTCTTCGAGGCTCACCTTCGGTTCCCAGTGCAAAAGCCTCTGCGCCTTGCGGATGTCAGGGCAACGTCTCTTCGGGTCGTCCTGCGGCAAAGGCTTGAACACCAGCTCAGCTTTATTGCCCGTGATTGCGCGAATGCGTTCCGCGAATTCCAAAATTGTAATTTCGTGCGGGTTTCCTATGTTCGTCGGCAAGTGTTCTGTCGAATCGAAGAGCGCCAAAATTCCCGCAATCAAATCCGACACGTAACAAAAACTGCGCGTCTGATGGCCGTCGCCGTAAACTGTGATCGCCTGTCCTGAAAGCGCCTGATAGAGGAAATTCGGCAGCGCTCGCCCGTCGTTCAGTCGCATGCGCGGCCCGTACGTATTGAAAATTCGCACAATGCGCGTGTCGACACCATGCGCGCGGTGGTACGCCATCGTCATTGCTTCGGAGAATCGTTTCGCTTCGTCATAAACGCCGCGCGGTCCGATGGGATTCACGTGTCCCCAGTACGTCTCCGGTTGCGGGCTCACATCCGGATCTCCGTAGCATTCCGACGTAGACGCCAAAAGGAATCTCGATTTTTTTGCGAGCGCGAGCCCCAGCGCGTTGTGGGTTCCCAGAGAACCAACTTTCAAGGTTTGAATTGGCAGCCGCAGGTAATCGTCGGGACTCGCCGGCGACGCAAAATGCATCACCGCATCCACTGGCCCGGGCACGTCGATGTAGCGCGTTACATCGTGTCGTACAAATTGAAACCGCGGATTCGCCATCAGATGCTGAATATTCGCTTCCGCGCCAGTGCTCAAATTATCCAGACATACCACTTCCCATCCGCGCTCGATGAATTTGTCGCACAGATGCGATCCCAGAAATCCTGCTCCGCCTGTAATAACCGCGCGCAAATAAATTCTCCTTTAACACATCATGCCACACACATCTTCGCGCCCAAGCGCAAAACGCCGAATCAATCGCTCTTTTGCGAAGCGTGAACAGGCAACGTACCGGATAGCGCAGCATTCGGTGAGACATCCGGCATCGGCTCCGCGTATTTTTTCAAATCCAACAAGCTTAGTTCGTTCGGCGTAATGCGATGATTCACGTAAACGGCTTTGCCGCCGATTTGAGCCAGTAAAAACGTCGTGTTCGGAGGCATGCGAATCAGCGCCTGCTGCGTTTCTTCCGGTGGAATCACCAGAAACACGCGCTGCTTGCCATTCCACAACGGCCAGAACGCGTGATCGTCCAGAAAAATATGCGGCGCGTCCGGATAATAGGAGCCGAACTCCAGTCCGTTGTAGCGCCCGTTGAATATCCAAAGTCGCTGGCCCGTGTAAAATCCGATGCTACTCCCTGCGTCATATTCTCCGTAAAGGGCGATTTTATCCCCCGGTTGATAATGCTCCATGATGATTTTCGCGAGCGGTTCGGACGAAAGGCGCGGAGTAAACACTCCCAGCGCCCAATTTGCGCAGAAAAAAAACGCACCCATTACGCAAGCCAGCGCAAGGGTGGCAGCGAAGTGGTGTTTGCGGCTCCGCAACAGCCACGCCGCACAAAATCCTACGAGCACAACAATCAATGCCGCCAGCGCCTGGTGCCGCAAATCCGCGAACGCTTGCGGCGTCAGGTCCATGAAGTCGGACATCGCCACGCGATAAAAACCCGTGGGATGCATTTGCATCAGAGAGGAAATATCTCCGGTCGAGGAAATGCCGCGCGAAATCCACAACATCGCTCCCAGAATCGCCGCGATTACCACGCCGAGGCCAGCGAGCGAGCCCTGCACGCGCGGCAACCACTTCGTGGCGCGCTCCTCGGCCCGCGCCAATCCCAGACCAAGCAAAATCGCAATCGCGGGCCACGCGCTGAAGCTGTAATACTCCATGCGGCTTTTCGTCCAGGAAAAGAAAAGCAAAAT
>DASRQP010000154.1:0-17343 GCA_035696585.1 Candidatus Acidiferrales bacterium
CGATATGGATGCCGAGCTTCGCTCTCACATCGAAGCTTACGCCGAAGACCTCATCCGCGGTGGCATCTCGCGCGAAGAGGCGATGCGGCGAGCGCGTATCGAATTCGGCGGCATCGAACGCGCCAAGGAAGAATGCCGCGAAGCGCGCGGTGTGACTTTTCTTGAATCTCTAATCCAGGATATACGCTTCAGCCTGCGCATGCTCCGCAAATCTCCCGGATTCACCGCCGTCGCAATCCTGACTCTCGCCCTCGGCATCGGAGCAAACACCGCCATTTTCTCCGTGGTTGACGGTGTGCTTCTCACTCCTCTTCCGTACGCGCAGCCCGATCAACTCGTCGCGATGAATCACAACGATTCGCTCATGAACGTGATTGATTTTCAGCGGCAGAATCATTCGTTCTCGCAGGGAGGAGGCATCAACGTCAACTCAATGGATTACACAGGCGGATTTGAGCCGACGCAGGTCCACGCGGCTTTTATTGATGCCGGATTTCTCCAGACGCTTGGCGTTCCGCCGATGCTCGGGCGCATCATTTCTCCTGACGAAGATGTGCAGGGTGGACCGCGCGTCGCGGTGGTCAGCAATCACTTCTGGCGAACTTACCTCGGGAGCGACCCTCACGTCCTCGGAAAATCAATTCGGCTTGGTGGAGACTCCTACACAGTAATCGGTGTGATGCCGGCGAGCTTTTCTCCGCCGAGGGAACGCGCCGATGTTTTCCTTTCACTTTGGGTGGCTTATCCGGGAGGAGCTTCTTCTCGAGACGTGCATTTCCTGCATGTCTACTGGCGGCTGAAGCCTGGCATTACACTCGCGGAAGCGCAGGCGGATACTAACCAAATCGATCGCCGGCTTGCGGACCAATATCCCGACAGTGAACGGGGTCGTCAAACCGTCCTCGTACCTTTGCATCAATGGCTCACCGGCGACGTTCGCGCGGCGCTGTTTGTTCTGTTTGGCGCGGTAGGACTCGTTCTGCTCATCGCCTGTGCGAATTTCGCGGGCCTGCTGATGGCTCGCGCAGCTGCTCGGCGGCAGGAGATGGTGATCCGCGCGTCACTCGGTGCGGGAAGAATTCGTCTGATTCGTCAGACGCTCACCGAGAGCGCTCTTCTCTCGCTCCTGGGCGGGGCCGCTGGCCTGTTTCTTGCGATATGGGGTACGAGCTTTTTGCTTTCGCTCAAGCCTGCGGCGCTTCGCCGTTTCAACGGCATTCAAATGGACGCGCAAGTGCTTCTCTTCGTCTTCGGCGTTTCCTTAGTGACTGGTATCGTGTTTGGGCTTGCGCCAGCTTGGTCGGCTGCGCGCGCGCAACTTGCGGAGGCGATTAAAGAAAGTGGGCGAAGCACGACGGCAAACGCGGCGGGACATCGCATCCGGAGAATCCTGGTCGTTTCGGAACTCGCGCTCGCACTGGTGTTGCTTGTGGGGGCCGGATTGTTAATGAAAGGATTCTCGCGGCTCCGCTCAGTGAATCCAGGCTTCAACCCGTCGAACGTCCTGACAATGTATATTCAACTGCCAGCGACGCGTTACGCGCAGATTCCGCTGCGAACCCAGTTCCGCCGCGAGTTGCTCGCTCGCTTGAATTCTCTGCCGGGCGTCCAAGCGGCGATGATTACTGACATCCCCTTCGGCGGAAATTTTGTGGGTCACAGTGTCGTCTTCGATGGCCGCCCTCCTGTGCCGGCGGGCAGCGAACCCAAGGTACAAACCCTGTCGGTGATGGGCGACTATTTCCGTGTGATGCAGATTCCGATTCGTGCCGGGCGCGACTTTACGCCGATGGATCGTGAAGGGCAGCCGCTCGTGGCCATCGTAAACGAGGAAATGGTCAAAGAATTCTTCCCGCACCAAGATCCAATTGGTGCGCGGATCGAATGGGCAAGAACGGAAGGACCGCATCGGTGGATGACGATCGTCGGAGTCGTGACCGACGTGAAACAATCGGGATTGAACCAGCCGACGGACCCTGCCGTGTATGCTTCCTTCCCGCAGAACGATGAGGCCTGGACACGATGGATGACGCTCGCCATCCGGACGCCCGGTTCGTCCACCGGACTGGTCGATGAAGTGAAGAAGCAAGTCTGGAGCTTGGACAGCCAGCTCCCCGTGAGTGATGTTCAGATGATGGAAGACCTGATGGTAGAGTCGCTCGCAACGCAAAGGTTCAACATGCTCCTCCTCGGACTCTTCGCCGTGCTCGCGCTGATTCTCGCGGCAGTCGGGATTTACGGCCTCATCTCCTATGGCATCAGCCAGCGCACCCATGAAATCGGCATTCGGATCGCTCTCGGCGCACAGAGAGGTGCCGTGCTTCGAATGGTCATGGGCGAAGGTGCGAAACTTGTCTTCTCGGGCATCGCCATCGGCAGTGCTGGCGCTTTTGCGCTGACGCGGTTGATGGCGAGCCTGTTGTTCGAAGTGAAGCCGACCGATCCATCTACGTTTGCCGGCGTTGCGATTCTGCTCGCGATAGTCGCTCTCGCGGCCTGCTACATCCCGGCGCGCCGCGCCATGCGCATCGACCCCATGGTCGCCCTGCGCTACGAATAGCCCTTCGCAGATCGCGCGCAACTCTTTCTCGGAACAGTCTTGCGCAAACATCCCGAGATTTCGTGAAATTCCTGGCGGTTGCTCCCGAGTGACGGGCCACCCGGAAACCACACGCTCAACCTTCGTTGACACCCCCAACCCTGGCTGCTAAATTCGTCGTTCTGCCACATAAAGGGGGGAATTCCCTGAGGATTCGCCACATTCGAAGTGTGTTGATGCTCGCCTCTGCATTCGTTCTGGCCGGCGGGTGCGCCGTCAGCAGAAAGAAAGTCGCTGTTCCAGCGGCGATTCAGCCTGCACAAACCGCAACAAAGACCGACCTGGTCGCTTTATATAATAGCGAAGCGTCCGCGATCGAAACCTTAAACGCTTCGGTGCGCATGTCTCCAACCGCGGGTTCCGTGCTGAGCGGCGTCATCGAGCAATACCATGAAGTCAACGGATACATCCTCGCGGCCCGGCCCGCCTCAATCCGCGTGATTGGCCAAGCGCCCGTGGTGGCAAAAGACATCTTCGACATGGCCAGCGACGGCCAGACGTTCCGGATTTATATTCCGTCGAAAAACAAATTCATCGTTGGTCCTGATAACTTGCGCCGTACTGCGGCGAAGCCCATTGAAAATCTGCGCCCGCAACATCTTTTGGAAGCTTTGATCTGGCCCCTGATTCCGCAGAGCGAAAATGTGCTTCTGGAAGAGGCGGAGGCGCTCCCGTTCCGGTATTATGTGCTGACACTGGCAACGAGCGGCGAGCAGGGATGGGAGTTGGACCGCAAAATATGGTTTGACCGCGCAACTCTGCAAATGGCGCGAATTCAAATCTACGGTCCGGGAGGGGAATTGGTTTCCGATATTCGCACAAACAACTGGCAGCCCGTCGGCGGCGTGAATTATCCAAGAGATATTTTGCTCGCGCGCCCCGCCGATGAATACGAGCTCGGCATTCACATTGCGCAATTAACGCTGAACCAACCCATCACCAGCGATAAATTTCAACTCGCGCAGCCGTCTGGAACCGAACTCGTTCAACTCGGCGAGGAGAAGCAGCCTTGATCCGTCACATGATTTTGCGCAACGTGATGTACCGGCCCGTACGAACGTGCATCACCATCATCGCGGTCGCCATCGAAGTAACCCTCGTTTTGATTGTGGTCGGCCTCACTTCCGGTATGCTCTCCGACACCGCAAAGCGAATCGAAGGAATCGGCGCGGATATCATGGTGCAGCCGCCCTCCGCTTCAATATTCATGGCCTTCAGCGGCGCGCCGATGCCGATTGAAATCGGCCAGAAGCTCGCGCAAATCAAAAACGTCCGCGCCGTCGCGCCCGTGCTGCTCCAATTTAATTCCACCAACGGCCTCGATATCATCTACGGAATCGATCCGGAAAGTTTTCGCGAAGTTTCCGGAGGATTTGTGTTTCATGACGGCCGCGATCTCCAGAATGCGAACGACATTCTCGTGGACGATTGGTACGCAAAGGGACGCAAAGTCAAAGTCGGAGAAACGCTGCACGTGCTCGGCCATGATTTTCACGTCGCCGGAATCGTCGAGCACGGAAAAGGCGCGCGCCTGTTTGTATTGATGTCCACGCTGCAGGAATTATCGGGCGCTCGCGACAAAGCCTCCGTTTTTTTCATCCGCTGCGATCATCCGGAACAAACAACGAAAGTAATCAGCGGAATCAGCCAACTCCTGCCGCATTACGAAGTGCGCCCGCTGCGCGATTATTTATCGCTGATGACTTCGTCGAATCTCCCCGGCCTGCAAACGTTCATTCACTCCATGATCATGCTGGCCGCCGGAATCGGCTTCCTTGTGATTCTGCTCTCGATGTACACCACTATCATTGAGCGCACGCGCGAAATCGGCGTGCTGAAATCGCTGGGCGCTTCGCGCGGATATATTGTGCGCGTGATTCTCAGCGAAACCACCGCGCTGTGCCTCGCCGGAATCCTTTTGGGAGTCGCCATGAGCTATACCGTCCGCTGGCTTTTCCTCACGGCGTTTCCGACGCTCACGATTGTTGTTGCGCCGTCGTGGCTGCTGCGCGCGGCCGCCATTGCCATAATTGGCGGGTGGGTCGGCGCTTCGTATCCAGCGTGGATTGCGAGCCGCAAGGATCCTGTTGAAGCGCTAGCCTATGAATAGTTCTCTGGAATCGTTCGCTGCACTATTGGGTGGTGGGTCAGTTTGAATTTTCTTGATCGTGGCACAAAGAGTCAAAATTCAAACTGACCCATTACCCACTATCGATGTAGCTAGGCAGATAGGCGATTCGCGCATAGAATTAATTTTACCCACAAGAGCAAGCATCTCCTGCCGCGGAGCAGCGTTGGAGCCGATACTTAAAACTGAGAATTTGTGGAAAATATATCGCGCGGGAAGGCTGGACATAGCGGCCCTGCGCGGTGTCAATGTTGATGTGTATCCGGGAGAATTCGTGTCCGTCATGGGACCTTCCGGCTGCGGCAAATCAACTTTGCTGCACGTGATTGGCGGACTCTCGCAAGCCTCGCGCGGCCGCGTATTGCTCGATGGCAACGATCTGGCCGCCCTCGGAGACGCGGGACGCACTCTGCTCCGGCGGCACAAAGTCGGATTTGTTTTTCAGCGCTTCAATCTGCTGCCTACGCTCAACGCCAAAGGCAACATCGCGCTCGCGCAGCACATCCACGGCGACGGTTTCGATCCGCACCGCTTCGACGTGGTGACGCGCATGCTCGGCCTGACCGACCGCCTGGATCACCGCCCCTCCGAACTTTCCGGTGGCGAGCAGCAGCGCGTGGCCATCGCGCGCGCTATCATCAACGAGCCGAAAATCGTGCTGGCGGATGAGCCCACGGGAAATCTGGATACGAAAAATTCTGAAAACGTGCTGGGCCTGCTGCGCCAGCTCAACAAAGATCTTGGTCAAACCATTGTGATGATCACGCACAACCCGGAAGCGGCGGCCTACGGAAATCGCGTGCTGCACATGCGCGACGGCTTGGTGGTCGACGGCGCGAGCGCGAACTGAAATGCAAAGACTCTGGCGCAGAGTGCGAAACACGATTTTTTGGTCGTACGAGCGCGGAAGCTGGCCGTACGATTTGATGGTGATTCTCATCGTGCTGTTCGTGCTGTTCACGCCGGGAAAATGGTTTCATGACGATCCGCAAGTGAACGGCGCAGGCGATTCCGGAGTGATGCTGATTGCCCAGGACGACGCGACTCACACGGAAACCTACCGCATCGACTCGAAGCTTTTCTCCACCTCGGTCGCTTCGCCGGCGGCGCAGCAAAAGGGCCCGGAGCTCGAGCGGAAGACGCACGAAATCCTCAGCCAATCCGTCGACGAACTGAAGACGCATACCTTCCAGATTCGCAGCATCGAACCCATTCGCGGCGCCGATAATTCCGTCCTGTATTATCAGGTGAACGTGAAACGCTGACCGCAAAACGGCCCGTTCCTCTTTCGCATACCTGCTTGCAATAAAGCCGCGAACTTCACGTGGCGCTTCAATCGCTATGCTATGATTGCCTACGTTCCGCCGCAGAATTTTCAGCTGACTGTTCAGGTGACCATGCTTTTGCTTCGCAGATTCACGTGGATTTTTCTCGCCGCCGCGCTCGTCGTCACAGGAGCGGCTGGCACGATGGCGCTCGCGCCTGCAAGCGTGCGGACGCGCGCGCAAGGACACAGCCCTGTGACGCTCGATTCCGTCCTGCATGAACTCGACAACGAGGCCAAGGATTTTCACAGCCTCACGGCCGACATCGAGCGCACGAAAGTCACCGTCGTCGTCAATGTGAAGTCCACCGAGACAGGCGAGATTTGGGTCCACGGCGACAAAATGCGCATGGAAGTGAAAACTCCCGACCCGCGGACGATTTTGCGCGCGGGCGACACGATTTATATCTACAATCCCGGATTGCAGCGCGTGGAAGAATACAACCTGGGAAAGCATCGCGAACTGGTGGACCAATTTCTGCTGCTGGGATTCGGTTCCTCGGGACACGAATTGCGAAAAGGATTTTTGATCACGCTGCTCGGCGAGCCGGTGCTAGATCATCACAGGACGGCGCTGCTCGAACTGACGCCGAAATCGGAGCAAGTGCGCAATCAAGTTTCGAAAATTCATTTGTGGCTGGACGAAAATTCGTGGGAACCGCTGCAGCAGAAATTCTTCGAAACCGGCACGGAAGATTATTTTGTGGTCCGCTACTCCAACATTGCGCGTAACGCCAGCATTCCCGATTCGCGTTTCAAACCCCACTGGCCCAAAGGCACCCAAAGAGTCCGCCCCACCGCGTAGCCCTCGTTTTTCGTCGAGGCTGCTGCAAGCGCGGCCTTTTTGCTTATCATCCCAGACCCGCGACGTCTTCGTAGGGGCGGGGCTTGCCCCGCCCGCCGTCTCCACGAACGCCAGTGAGGCCTGCCCGTCGCTGCAGGGATACACTGTTTCCGTCCTCTCCTAAGACTTCTTGGGGCGCTAAATGGCGTAGAGCATGAGCGTGGAGTCGATAAGCACGGCTAACATCCTTCCGTCCGGGGACAGGGCCACGGCAAAATCATCCATTCCGGTGACCACGCTTCCCGTTTTCGTCTGAGAAAAACTCAGTTTTAGGATTTCGCGCGGTGGATCAAAGTCCCACGTGCGGATGTTGAGCCTTACCGTGATTGCTCGGCTGAACAATGACGTGTAGAGAGGGCTTCGCTCGCTTATGGCGATGCGGTCTTGCGAAAGCGACCTCGCGTCCACTTCACTATTGTTGATCCCGGGGAGATCCAGCAACATACGGCATTGGTTGTCTACCAGCGCGTACCTGATTTCCGCATTGTTCGAATACTTCGCGAAGAGCTTGTCTTCGCTAACGAAGGTTGCTTGAGAAAAGGGTTCAAGTGTGGGACAGAAAAGCTGCCAGCTCCCGTCGTCGTATGCGACCGTCGGGTAGGCCCAAGCGCCAGAGATCACCGCCCGTGCGGCGGAAAGAATGATTCCGTGATGCTGCATCTTTTCTTGAGTGAAAGAGCCGCTCCTACGGAGTGGGGGAGCGTCGCTGCTGTTTGCCGAGCCCACGACACTCAGAGAATCGGGATTAATCCAGAAGTAAGTCATGTTCGCGCGAACCGAATGCGCCAGCGTCACAATCTGCTGTTCGGGGTCTTCCTGCGCTCTCCAGCGCGCGATCTGATAAACGACTGCATCGTGGTAAGGTTCGAACTCTTCTTCTGTCGCATTCATCGGATCCGCAGGAACGTGAGCCTCTTTCTGCACCTGGAAATCAGACGAGTAACGTACGAGTTGCCTGCCTGCCAAAATGATGAAGCCGCCATGGGCGAGCGGCAGGAGCACTGAGTCATCATCTGGCGTCGGCCAAGAGAGGGTTGGGCCTGTTAGCACATGCTTGTCTGTGTCAATGAAAAAAGTCCGGAAGTGAAAGAGTCCCCGCGGAGTGTTGACTGGGTAGTCTTGCCAGGAACCGTCGGCAAAGGATACCGCGATAGTGTTCCCGTTGAGAAATGCCAGTTGAGGACGTGGCAAACGAGGGCCAATCTTCCTCATCCGCTCCATTCGAGCCGCATATAGAGAGCTGCTCTGCAGATCGAAGGTCCAGACCGGCTTTTGGGACCACTTGATCGGCACCTGCGCTGAAGCGCTCGAAACCAGAAATGCTGCGCATAGTGTTAGCAGAGCGTTCCTGATTGATTTAGGGCTTAGCCCTTGTCGTGTAGTAAGCACGGGCGACGGCGCGACGATTCTCGGCAACGTCGCGGGACATGATACCACCGCGTTATGTTGTTCCGGGTGCCCCATCCTGAGCGCTTTCTGCGAAGGGTGGGGATTTTGTTTTTTAGAATGCGACGGCTCGCCAAACACCACAGCCACTCCACCTAGCGCCGCGCACAACATCGTGCTAACGTTTTCGGAACTAAAATTCGATGACGCGGACGCTCATGCGAGCAATGTACGACAGGCTTAAAGGCACCTTAAAGCCGCCAAGACCCCCCAAAAACGCCAATCCTTGATCGCAAATGACATGCACAGTCCCGCAAGCGCAACTCCCTTAAAATGTACCACTTCCATTTTCTTGATCGCAAATGAGTTTCGCTTGCAGAGATGCGAGTTTCCGGCGCCTTTTCACACGACGGCTAAAGCGGCGTCCAGCCGCCGCGCTCCAAAACGGCGAGGAAGGCAGACGTTACTTCGCAGGGTGGGCGAGATGCTTCTCCTGCTTGAGCAGGGCGGACTTGCGTTCGAGGCCCCAGCGGTACCCGGCCAGGTTGCCGTCTTGGCGGACGACGCGATGGCACGGGACGACGATGGAGACAGGGTTGGTGGCGCAGGCGCGGGCGACGGCGCGAATGGCTCTGGGCTTGCCGATGGCGCGGGCGACCTCGGTGTAAGAGCGCGTGGTGCCGTAGGGGATGCGGCGAAGTTCGTTCCAGACGCGGCGCTGGAACGCGGTGGCCTGCACGTCGAGAGGCAGGTCGATATGCGGTTCCTGGCCGCGCAGGTGGCGAAGGATTTCGCGGACCCACTGGCCAAGATCCTTCGAATCGCGATGAATTTCCGCTTGCGGATACTCGTGCGCGAGAGCATCTTCCAAGCGCGCGTCGGAGCGGGCATCGGAATCGCCAAGATAAACGGCGCTGACGCCGCGTTGCGTGGCCGCGACCAGGATCCGTCCGAGTGGGCACGGAACGATTGTGTAATGGATGAGCATGCCGGCGCCTCCGCGGCGGTAGGTGGCGGGAGTCATGCCCATTTGCGCGGGCGCGCGTTCGTAGAGGCGGCTGCTGGAGCCGTAGCCTGCGTCGTACATTGCGGTGGTCACTTTGTCTCCTTTGCGAAGCTGCGATTTCAGTTGCGCCATGCGTTGCGCGTCCGTGAATTGCTTCGGCGTGATGCCGAGAGTTTTTTGAAACAGGCGCTCCATTTTGTGCGGGCTCAGATGGAACGTGCGGCCGAGTTCGTCAAGCGTGAGCTTTTTTTCAGGGTCCGCGACGAGTGCCTGTTCGATGCCGCGGCAAATTTCGAGCACCTGGCGCGCCGCAGCGCTTCCATTTTGCGAGAACGCAGAGTTTTGTGAAGAAGACGCGAGTTGCGGACGGCAGCGGCGGCACGGGCGATATCCTGCGCTTTCGGCTTCCGCAGGCAGATGAAAAAACACAACGCGATCGCGATGTGGCCGTTTCGACGGGCACGAAGGCCGGCAATAAATTTTTGTCGAGCGCACGGCATAAACGAAACTGCCGTCGGCGGCGGAGCGGCGCGTTTGCACGGCGCGCCAATAGCCTGGGGTGTCGATGCGATTCGTTTTGTGCGCTGGCGCCATTTTCAGATTCGCGTGCTTCGTTCCAGTTCCTGCAATATTGAATCCGGAGACAAAAATAGTCCAATCGCGCACGGATATCTATCCGATTCTTGCATTCAAAACGGGCCGCCAGGGAGAGGCAATCGGGCGCTGTCCCGCGCGGGGTGCTATTGTTGAACTACAGGACACGTCCCCTATTGACAGGGTTGACGCTCGCGGCTGGCCGATGCATATTGCCTTACCCGGCAAAAACACCTGCCGGCTTGGGGGGTCACTGATGGGGGCGATTTCGAATCTGAAGCGACAGTTGTCGTCCGGCCTGGTTCCATCTCCCGCGGAAAAGATTTACGAAGTCCCGCCAGCGCGAAAATTCATGCGCGTGCCGACGCACGCCATCGGTGTGGCCGAAGACCGCCGTCGCTGCCCCAGAGCGTGTCTCTGTTTACCGCTGCTATTGACCAGCATCGACGGGCGCGCGGAGGCGCTGCCTGTGACTCTGGTGACAAAAAATATAAGCTCGACGGGAATTTATTTTTTGGCTCCGCGAGTGATCGAGCCGGGCACCGCTATTGAGTTGGAAGTGGCGTTGATTGAACGGCCGCTGGGCCGCGGCAGCGTGCGATTGCGCACAGCGGCGCACGTGGTACGCATCGACGTATGCGAAGTTCCCGGATGGAACGGATTTGCGGCCTCGTTTGACGATATCGATTTTCAACGCGACGACCGGATTCCGCTGGCCTCCGAGGCGCACTAAAAGTTCACTGCGAATTTCTTCCGATTTTTTATCGGTGTCTGTGAAACCACCTCGAATTTCCGCCCGCGCAATTCTCTTCGATTGGGATGGGACACTCCTCGATTCGTTTCACGCGGACGCTCACACCTACCAGGTAAAAAGTTGACGCGCGAAACTGGCGCACGCGATTAGTTCTGTGCGGGCTGCTTGGCGAGCTTTGGCGGCACGGGCAATGGGACTGCGGGCTCCGCTTTGAAATTCTCCGAACGCACAATCAGACGAATAGGAACACTGTCCTTGGGAGTCTTTACCACGCCATCCGAGCGGACATACGTGGGAAACCACAAGTGTCCGGTGAGATTTTCGCGGTAGGTTTCAAACATGCTGAACGGAAATCCATTCGGCGCGCTGCCCGCGTCGGTGACGAATTGGCCGTAACTTTTGACGATGGCGAAATCCTGATTGTCGATCCAGATCACGCCGTCGAAGAGCGGTTTGCGGCTGATCGTCTTTGGCTGAACGCGAAAAATCAGCGTATTGATCTGGTCGAGTTTTTCCTGACCTTCGTAAGAAAGCTTAAAGAGGGGGAGTTGATCGGTGGTCAGGAAAAAGAGCGGAAAGCCGTCCAACGTCTTCACGTCTTCGAGTGAAAATTCCGTAAAGTGCAAAGTGGACTCGGGAGGCTTGACGACTTGCTCGTAGCGCTGTCCATCGGCTTTGGAGTATTCCCGGCCGGTAAACGTGAATTGCCCCCCGTGCTCGGCCAGCTCCTCCACCTTGATCGTCTGGTCGATACTGCCCGCCTCATACGTTTTCTTGATTAAGTCTTCATTTTGCGTGAAGCGGTGAATGATTTCGTCGGCGGGAAGCGGCGGCGCGCCGGGATCGGGTTTTGCCGGAAGGCGTTTGACTTCGAACTTCGGAGGCGGCGTGATGGGTCCGGCGACCTGCGCCCGAGCCGGCATGCCGGCTACAACAATGCCGGCAAAAACCGCCAGCATGGACAGAGATTTTCTTGTCTTATACATTTCGTTTTCTTAGATGCAGCAAAGCGAGTTTGTGATTACCGATATAACTTGGACGCGGGGTACCCAAATTCCCTCCGCTTGCCCGAGGCGGGATCATACCAGCATTGGCACGGCACGAGGCATCGGTTTGCTTGCAGGCTGGTAGGAGCTGAGTCATAATTCCGAAACTCTAACGAGGTATAAGAAAGAGCAGGTCCAGTCCATGATCTGTCCCCATTGCCGGACAGAAAACGACGAAGAAGTTTCGTCCTGCTCGAAGTGTGGGTCGTCGTTTGATTTACAAATCGACGTTGACCAAACGATGGACTCGGCGGCGCCTTCATCCGATGCCGAGGAAAGAACCCCGCGAGCGCCTAGCGGCTCTTCACGGGGAACGCGTGGCAGCGCCGGGTCTGCCTCCTCATCGAGAACTGGCGCGCGCTCTTCGGTAGGTATTTACGGAGTCCTGGAGCCGGGCGACGAGCTAGGGGAGCGCTATCGCATCGAGGCTTTACTGGGACAGGGCGGCATGGGCCGGGTTTACAAGGCCTATGACAGAGAACTCGACCGCACGGTTGCGCTGAAAGTGCTGCAACCGGAGCTTACCTCGGACCCGAACGCGATGCAGCGCTTCAAGCAAGAGCTGCTGCTGGCCAGCCGCATTTCTCACAAAAACATACTGCGCATTCACGACCTCGGCGAAGCGGATGGGGTGAAGTTCATCTCCATGGCTTATGTGGAGGGACCCGACCTGCATCATCTGCTTCGCGAACAGGGCAAGCTGCCCACAGCGCGGGCGCAGAAAATCGCCGAACAGCTTTGCGAAGCGTTGGACGCGGCGCATTCCGAAGGCGTGGTGCATCGCGATTTGAAGCCGCAAAATATTTTGATGGGCAAGGACGACCACGTTTATGTTTCAGATTTCGGCCTCGCAAAGTCACTCGAATCCAGCACAGCGGGAATGACGCGCACGGGACAATTCTTGGGCACGCCTCGTTATATGGCTCCCGAGCAGGTGGAAGCAAAAACCGTCGACCACCGGACCGACCTGTATGCGCTGGGCTTGATCCTGTTTGAGATGGTGACGGGCGAAGATGCGTTCAAGGGCGACTCCACGCTGCAAATCATGTATCGCCGCGTGAAGGAAAAACCGCCGAATCCGAAGCAACTAAATCCCGAAGTGCCGGACAATCTGGCGCGCGTGACGCTTCGCTGCTTGGAGCGCGATCCGGACCGCCGATATCCGAACGCGAAGGAAATTCTGGCGGACTTGCACTCTGGGCGAGCCACGCCGGCTGGACGAAGCGTGCAACTCGCGCTGCCGGAATTGGGGAAACGCTGGTGGTACGTGGCTGCCAGCGTAGCGGCGGTCTTGATCTTGATTTTCGCCGTTCCGCCGATTCGGCACATGATCTTCCGAAGCGGGCAAGTCGGTACAGGATCGACGCCGCCCCCGGGAGTGCCGTCGCTGGCTAGCGGCCGATTTGTGGCGGTGCTGCCGTTGCAAGTGTTGGGGGATCAAACGCAACTCGGCTATCTGGCGCAAGGTATCGAAGAAGCGCTTTCGGCAAAGCTATTTCAGTTAAAAGATATTCGCGTGACGTCGCCGGACGCGGCCGGAAGGGCCAACCAGAAGCAGTCTCTGCCGAAAATCGCAAGAGACCTGGGCGCGAACCTGCTGGTGCAAGGAGTACTGCAAGGTTCCGGCGACAAGATCCGGATTATTGTGAACCTGGAGGACGTAGCAAACGGGAAGCGCGTCTGGAGCGAAGAATTTAACGGGGTCACAGGCGACCTGTTCACGCTGGAAGATCAGATTTACACCAAGTTGGTGCCGGCGCTCAACGTGAGCCCGACCAATGAAGAGCTTGCCAAGGCAGAGATCAGACCGACGGATAACGTCGCGGCCTATGACCTCTATCTTCGTGGCCGTAACGCATTGCGCAATCACGACAGCAAGAACATTCAGTCCGGACTCGATTACTTCAATCAAGCGCTGAAGCAAGACCGGTCATTTGCGCTTGCGTACACGGGAATCGCGGACGCCAGCCTGCAGATGTACGTAATCAAGAAGGATAATTTCTGGACACAAAAGGCTTTGGCTGCGGCCCAGCAAGCGGAACAGCTAAACGACAAGCTTCCTGAAGTACACAGCACGCTCGGAAGCGTTTACAGTGCAACGGGCAAGTATGCAGAGGCAGTGGCCGAGCTGAAACGCGCGCTGTCACTGGCGCCGACTTCGGATGAAGCCTATCGGCGATTGGGAGAAGCTTACCTGCTCAGCGGTAACGGAAGCCTGGCCATTGACGCTTTTAAGAAGGCCATTCTTCTGAACCCGTACTATTGGGGAAATCAGCAAGGGCTCGGGAGAGCATATTTTCATTTGGGGAATTACCCTAAAGCTCTTGAGGCGTTTCAGGAGGTCACCGTGCTTGAGCCCGACATCGCTGCGGGATACGAGAATATGGGAAACGTCTATCTCCAGGAGGGCAAATACCGAGAGTGCATTCCCTATTTTCAACATGCCCTTCAAATCGAGCCTTATTGGACGACCTATTCGAATCTCGGAATGGCCTACTTTTTCTTGAAGCAGTACGCGGATTCGGCAGGGATGTTCGAGAAAGCCGTAGCGCTGAATCCGAACGACGCGCAGGCGGTGGTGAATCTAGCGGATGCGTACCGGTGGTCCGGACAGCAAGATAAGGCGCGAGCTTCGTATCAGCAGGCAATTTCGCTGGGATATAAGGAGTTGGAAATCAATCCCCAGAATGCTTCGGCGATGGCGCAGATGGCGCTCTCCTATGCCAAGATCGGGGAAGCGGAGCAAGCGGATCGCTTCATCGGGCGCGCCAGAAGCATCGACAAGAGCAACGTGGACTACATATATTTTGAGGCGGAAATCGATGCAATCCTAAACCGGCCAACGGTTGCGTTAAGGGCGCTGCGGGAGGCGTTCGAGAAACACTATTCGGCGGAGTTTGCAGGCGGAGACCCTGAGTTGCAGAACCTGCAGAAAAATCCGGAATTCGCGGCGTTGCTCAAGCAGTATGCGGAGAAGAAGCCCAGTCACTGATCTGCTTCAACGGTTACCCAGTACTTCCTGCCAAAAAAATATCCAGCTGAAAGAGCTAGAGTTACAATGTCGAAATTCTATGCGTCTTTCATCGCCTTGCTAAGTTCTCCGTGGCCGCCGTACGGCTGAGATTCGAGCTCTTCTTCGCCTCTCAGCAAATGCAACACAGGCGTGGTCGCCACGGTTGTCACCACAGCCATCAAAACTAGCATCGTGAACAGGGTAGGCTTCAACGCTCCCAGATCCAGCGCGACGTTCAGGACGATCAATTCCATCAAGCCACGCGTGTTCATCAGAATGCCGAGCGAGGCGGCTTGACGCCACGACAGACCGGTTATCCGTGCCGCCACGCTGCTGTCGCCAAATTTTCCCACTGACGCCACCAGAACAATCAGGCCACACACCAGCCATTGATTCAGCCCGTTCACCAGGCCGATTTGCGTGCGCATTCCGGTGAACGCGAAGAACGCGGGCAACAAGAGCACAACGACGAGGTCTTGTATCTTTGCCGTGACGTCGCGCGCCAGCGCCGAGTCATGCGGAATCACCGCGCCCAGCAAAAACGCCCCGAACAGAGCGTGGATGCCGATAGCGTCAGTCGACAAAGCCGCGAGCAGCAACGCCGCGAACACAATCACCATGGTGCCCTGTGTCGTCTTCTTGTCGCGAACTCGTTTGCGCACCAGCCACTTCATGGCCGGCTGAACAAACTTGAAAATGGAGAAGATGAAAAATGCCGTCAGCCCAACCGTGAGCAAAACTCGTCCCGGCTTTGCGGCGGCGATGCTCACAACCAGGGCGAACAGGCACCACGCCGTCACATCGTCCACCGCCGCGCAGGCGAGCGCGATGGTCCCCATGCGCGTTTTATGCATTCCGCGGTCGGTCAGAATCCGAGCCAGCACCGGAAATGCCGTCACTGACATGGACACGCCCATGAACATCGCAAACACCGTGAACGGAACATCCCGGGACGAATACCTCGGATAAAGATAGAGCGCGAGGACTGATCCGAGCAGAAACGGCGTGATGATGCTGGCATGCGAAATCGCAACGGACGAATGCGTCCTCCGGCGGAGCAGTTGCGTATCAAGTTCGACGCCCACCAGGAACATGTACAGAATGACGCCCACCGAGGAGATGATGTTCAGATACGGCGCCACGGCCGTCGGCAAGATGAAGCTCGATGCGGCGGGCGCGAACCGTCCAAGCAACGAAGGACCAAGGGCGATCCCCGCTATCACTTCTCCAATAACCTCAGGCTGATGGATTTTCTTGAAAACGGCGCCCAGCCCGCGGGCGAAAACAATGATGATGACAAGCGCCAGAAGCACATGCGCTAGTTCGCCCGATGCCGCCGCCTGCGCGATCCTGCCAAAACGCACCGGCCCGGTTTGTGCGGGGGCGCTCAGAAACTTCCCCGCTGTCTTGATGATCACGAAGAGCCCAACAGCCCCCGCGACCATCGCCGCATAGATAAGCGCCGCTCTCTGGGAAGTTTTCTCGGGTGGTTCGACTGCGGCCATTCGGCCAGATTGCCCGCCTGTCGTCGGCATTGGACTAATCTCCCTGTGCCTTCTCAGTCTCTATCGATTCTCGCGGTCTGTCTACCCGATAGAATGTGTAGGGGCAGTGAAACTCGACCCGATCAGTCTGGTTTCCGGCCTCATGGGGGCAAGGCCTCAGTCAGCGGCGCTCGATGCGTCAGAGATTGCCACGGGCTCGGCGGGCAGGCGGCTATAGGCGCGCTTCAGCAGGAACGGAGTGACGAATGTCGTTACGGTCGCCATCAAGATCAGCACGGTAAACAACTGCTGGTCGATGAAACCCTTTGCCAGCGCGATATTCGCGATGACCAGCTCCATAATCCCGCGGCCATTCAGTCCAATGCCCAGCGCCCAACTTTCGTTGCTCGACATTTTCGCCATCCGGCCGCCGAGGTAACCTCCAAATATCTTGCTGACAAACGCGGCCACCAGGACAGCCACAACCAGTTTCCAATTCCTCAAGCTCGAAGCGTCGAATTCCAATCCAATTGCGGCGAAAAAAATAGGCCCCAGAAAACCCATGGTCACGTTCGACGCCGTTTTCTGGACCTCCTCAAAATTTGCGCGCCCCAAAACGGCATAGCTCAGCAGCATGGAACCAAAGAATGCGCCCACCACGAAATCCAGCCCCAGAATTTGCGAAAAAGCCGCAAACGCCATGACAAACAGAAAAACAACGGCGAAGAGCGATTCCTTTCCCTTGAGGTGCACCACTAGGCGATCCACAAGATTGCGAGAGCGCAGAAATCGCTTGCCCGAATGCCGTTTGATCAGGCGCGAGACCGCAACGAATCCCCCCATGAAGACGATCGCTTTCAGCAGCGCCAATCCCAAAGACACGAGCAGGCTCCGCGACACGGGCCCTGCACCCTTAACGTCGACAATCACGCCTAGCATAAGTAGCGAAATCACGTCGTTCATCACGGCCGCAGCGATGATCTTCTGCCCGATATCCGTCTGCAGCTTGCCAAGGTCCATCAGAATTCGAACGCTGACGGGCAACGCTGTGATTGCGATGCACAAACCGACGAAAATCTCGCGCGTGCGATCCATGCCAAACGCGATTCCGACCCCGATTCCGAGCGTCAGCGGAACAAGGAAGCCCGCTAGCCCTACTAAAGCG
>DASRQP010000155.1:0-11031 GCA_035696585.1 Candidatus Acidiferrales bacterium
TGACGCTCGCCACCAACCACATGCCCGGCGTAAACACCGATCTTTCTGGACTGTTTGGTCAGGACGCGGACTCGGATCCAAGTTTGGTCCTCTCGCGTGCTCTCGGTGATTTTCTCGGCGGCCAGGTTTCCGCACAAACGCGTGACACTCTGGAGAAGCATCTCTCCGATCCACAAATTCTTCAGGCGCGTCTCGACGACCCAATCAAGCATGTGAACGAAGGTTTGATCGCCGGACTCGTTCTCGGCGCGCCCGAATTTCAGCGCCGCTAATGAGCGCCAGCAGTAGAAAGGTCGTTTGCCATGAAAAAGTTTTTCGGTGTCATTCCGAGGAGCTACGCGACGAGGAATCTGCTTTTTTATTTTTGTTAGAGGAGAAATGCCATGAGAATGTCGCGACGCATATTCCTGAAGAGCGGCGGCATAGCCATGATTGGCATGACCGCCATGCCCGCATTTCTTCAGCGCGCCATCGCCGACACGCCCGCGCCAAATAAAAAGAAGCTCGTCGTCCTCTTCCAACGCGGCGCGATGGACGGCTTGAACGTCGTCGTACCTTTCGCGGAGCCGAATTATTATCGCCTGCGCCCCACTATCGCGATTCCTCAACCGAAGAACGGCGGCGCCAATGCCGCAATCGATCTCGACGGCTTTTTCGGTTTGCACCCAAGCCTTCAACCTCTTGAGCCTCTATTTCATTCCGGACAGCTGGCCATCGTGCAAGCAGTCGGCTCGCCCGATCCCAGCCGTTCGCACTTCGACGCGCAGGACTTCATGGAATCCGGCACTCCGGGAAAATCCAGCACGAATGACGGCTGGCTGAACCGTTCCTTGCAGGAAATGCCGAGTCCAAAAGCCTCCGCGTTTCGTGCCGTTGCATTCGGTCCCTATTTGCCGCTCACGCTTCGCGGCAGCGCCTCCGCCATCGCAATTCCTGATCTCAAGCAATTTCGTATTTTCGGCAATCCGCAAGTTACCGAAGGCGATTTCGAATCCATGTACGCCAGCAGCGTCGATCAAGCTCTCCATGGCGTTGGCCAGGAAACCTTCGAGGCCATCGATTCGCTGAAGAAGCTCGATCCCGACAATTATCAGCCTGCCAACGGAGCGCAATATCCCAAGAGCCGTTACGGCAAAAGCCTTCAGGAAATTGCTGAGTTGATCAAAGCCGACCTGGGCATGGAAGTCGCTTTCCTCGATAGCGGCGGCTGGGACAATCACGTCAACGAAGGCGGCGTCGAAGGCCAACTCTCCAATCTGCTCCGCGATCTTGGCCAGGGCCTCGCTGCGTTCCATCAGGACATGGGCGATCAAATGAACGACGTCGTTTTCGTCAGCATGTCGGAATTCGGACGCACCGCGCACGAAAACGGCAACCGCGGCACCGACCACGGTCACGCGAATTCCATGTTCGTGATGGGCGGATCCGTAAAGGGCGGCCACGTGTACACCAAATGGCCCGGCATGAGCGACGAGCAGCTTTACCAGAATCGCGACTTGGCCGTCACGACCGATTTTCGCAGCGTCCTCGGCGAAATCATTTCCAAACACCTCGGAACTAGCGACTTGAGCCCGGTCTTCCCTGGCTTCGACAACGACCCGCGCAAATTCCTGAACATCCTGAAGTCTTAGCATTCTGCGTTTTGTAGCTCACGTCCCGTTCGCCCTGACGAAGGAAGGGTACCGATGTCGTTTGTCGGGACTGACGTAAGGCTTTTCCGCACGGCTCGAAAATGAGAGCCGCGAACTGATGCTCATTTGCGATCAAGAATTCGCGCGCCCGACTCGAAGGAAGAGGCGTGCTGTGCACGCTTCGGCCCGATAACTCCGATCGGGCCCTACAGAGGCACTGCGCGGATGACGGCGGTGAAAGCCGTAGCGATAGCCGAGTGCGGTTTGAGGGCGAAAAAGAGTGTCCGGCAATTTTAAAAGCGCAAAGTATTGGCGATTAGAAATGGTGTCGGGTATTTGTTTTGTTCGAGTTAGCTTGGTGTCTAATTCCGGACAGTGGATTAGAAAGCGATCAGAAATTTGACGGATTTTGGGGCAAGAAGCCAGGAAACGGCTTGGGGTACCGCAGGGCCAGCGCATGGTTGCTCGCGTCGTCGTTCGTGTCATCGAATTTTCGCTCTAACAACGCTAGCACGATGCGTGCGGCAGCGATAGACGTGACGGCTGTGGAAAGCAGAGGGTGCAAAGGAAAGAATGCGAAAGCGCGTGGTGCCCGTCGAAACTTTCTCCTTGACAACTTAGGAGAGGTCGCTTTACCCTCCTAACCAAATTAGGAGGACGCATGGCAACTCAAGCGCAGCTTCTTCCCGGCACTCTCGATCTCCTCATCCTTAGGGCCGTCTCGCTCGGCCCGCTCCATGGCTACGGCATTCTTCTGCGTATCGGACAAATCTCCGGCAATGCGCTGCTGATCGAACAGGGCGCGCTCTATCCCGGTCTGTTTCGCCTGGTGCGGCAGGGACTGCTCAAGGCAAGCTGGGGGACGTCGGAGAACAATCGTCGCGCCAAATTTTACGAACTGACCGCCGCGGGCCGCAAGCGTCTGCGCGAGGAAGCGGATGGATGGAACCGCCTTGCCGCAGCCATCGCTTCCGCTCTTGCCACGCAACCGGAGGAAGTATGAAGTTCGCGGCCTACTTTCGTTCCATCGCCGCCAAGTTTTTTCGTCGCGCGCAGATCGAGAATGACATGGACGCAGAGCTTCGCTCGCACATCCAGAATCGCGCGGACGACCTGGAGCGCTCCGGCCTGCCTCGCGGCGAAGCCGAGCGTCGCGCGCACATTGAATTTGGTGGCTACCAGAAGTACAAAGAAGAAATCCGCGAATCTCTCGGCGCGCACTTCGTCGACACTCTGCTGCAAGACATTCGTTACGCCGCGCGCATGCTGCGCAAATCTCCCGGCTTCACCGCCGTCGCCGTCCTCACTCTCGCCCTCGGCATCGGCGCCAACACCGCCATCTTTAGCCTGGTCGATTGCCTTGTGATCCGGCCTTTGCCCATAGATCATCCGGACCAAGTCGCTTTCTTGATCTCTTCGTGGAACGGCAGTCGTTCTAACGTCGGATTTTCTTACCCGGACTTCCAGGAGATTCGCAAGCAAACCGCCAATATTTTTTCGGACCTATCCGCGTTCCGCTTGTTTCAAATGGATGGTTTGACTGTGGACGGAAAGAGCGGGTCGATGTGGGCGGGCTACGTCAACGGCAATTTCTTCGGCCAGTCGGGCATCAAGCCAGCGCTGGGACGCCTCATTCTCCCGTCGGAAGGTGACGCTGCCGGAGCCGATCCTGTTCTCGTCCTCAGCTATTCCTACTGGAAGTCGCGTTTCAATGGTGACCGAAATATTATCGGGCAGAAAGCATCCATCAACGGCCATCCTGTAACGATCGTCGGCGTCGCACCTGCAGGTTTCCATGGACTCATGGCAGTGATGGACACGCAGGGCTACATGCCTCTTGGAATGGCCGTGACCCTGAATGACGCTCCGCCAGATCTTTTTACCACTCGCGAAAATACAAATCTCGCGCTCGTGGCACGTCTGAGGCCGGATGTGAACTTGCGGGAAGCGCAGCCGGCACTGAACGTTGTCGCACAGAGATTGTCTGAACAATTCCACGGCCGTATGACCCTCAGTGCCCTGCATCTTGGCCCCGCTGGCCTTGCGATCAATCCCACCAATCCGGGAGTGTTGTCTCTGGTGAGCGGGTTTTTTCTGATTCTGGCCGTCTCGGTGCTGGTTCTTGCCTGCATGAACATCGCTAACCTTTTTCTCGTTCGCGCGGCGACGCGCCAGCGTGAAATGGCCATGCGGGCAGCCTTGGGTGCGACGCGCGGCCGGCTGATTCGACAATTACTCACGGAAAGCCTTCTCCTGGCCGTGTTCGGCTGCGCCGCTGGAGTCATTTTGGGCGTCATGGCAAGTAATACAGTCAGTTCCATCCCTCTGCATACGTCGCTGCCTCTAATCATGGATTTTCATTTCGACTGGCGCGTTTTCGCATACGCCCTGGCTGCGGCCGTTCTAACCGGCGTGCTTGTTGGTATCGTGCCTGCCCTCCGCGCCGCACGCTGCGACGTGAACGAGATTCTTCATGAGGGTGGCCACACGTCCACCGGCGGTCGGCAACGTCTCCGCAGCGCGCTCGTTGTGGCGCAAGTAGGCGGTTCGCTCATGCTACTGATTGTAGCGGGCCTTTTTGTGCGCAGCCTGGAAAAAGTCCAGCACACGAATCTCGGCTTCGATCCGAACCACGTTCTCAATCTGTCGATCAATCCCCATGAATCCGGATACGACGAAACGCAGGGGCGCGAATTTCAAAAGACGCTGCTCGACCGCGCGCGTGCCCTGCCTGGCATTGAGTCGGCCAGCCTCGCCGCCTCGGTTCCCATGGGCTACAACGATTTTGGCGCGAGTCTCGAAATCGATGGTTATCAGCCGCCCGAGGGGCAGAGAAAGCCGGTGGCGGGATACAACGCCGTTTCTTCTGAATATTTTGAAACGATGCGCATCCCCTTGCTTCGCGGGCGCGACATTCGCGCCTCGGACGGGAAGAATTCGCAACATGTGGCCATCATTAACGGGGCCATGGCCGATCGCTACTGGCATGGCCAGGATCCCATCGGCCGACACTTCAGCGCGACCTATGATCCGAGCCATCCGATGCAAGTGATTGGCATCGTGAAGAACAGCTACGAGGACGACATCTTCGAGCAGGATCCGCCGTTCTTCTTTGTGCCGTTGGCTCAGTACTACAATTCCTTTACAACTCTTCAAGTCCGCACGGCAACCTCTCCGGAAGCGATGGCGCGTGAAGTCACCGGCTTGATTCACTCGCTTGAGCCTGCCATGCCCGTTTTCGATATCCAGCCCATGACGACCGCGCTAGAGACGGTGAACGGCTTCCTCCTCTACCAATTAGCCGCGGCGGTTGCCGCTGCCCTTGGAATCCTCGGCCTAATTCTTGCCGTCGTTGGTGTCTACGGCGTCATTTCCTATGCGGCTGCGCAGCGCACGCATGAGATCGGCATTCGCTTGGCGCTGGGCGCAGAACCAAGGCAAATTCTGAAAATGGTTTTTCGCCAGGGATTCGTAATAGTGGGGGCAGGGGTGCTCGCCGGGATTCTCAGCGCAGTCGCTATGGCAAGGCTCGTCGGCAATTTGCTGTTCGGTGTGCCACCCGGCGATCTGCTGACCTATATAAGCACCACGGTGTTGCTGGCCGCGGTCGCGCTGCTGGCCTGCTACCTGCCCGCTCGCCGCGCCATGCGCGTCGATCCCATTGTCGCGCTGCGGTACGAGTAGTTCGGGTACAAGCAATGCGTCGCTTGCATGGAGGGAATATGAAGCTCTTCACATCACTTCGCTCTTTCGTTTCGGCAATTTTTCACCGTTCACGCCTCGACAGCGAGATGGACGAAGAGCTTCGCGCTCACATCCAGAATCGTGCCGACGATCTCGAACGCTCCGGCCTCTTGCGCGCCGAAGCCGAGCGGCGCGCGCGCATGGACTTCGGCGGCTACCAAAAATACAAGGAAGAAATCCGCGAATCCCTCGGCGCGCACTTTCTGGAAACTCTCCTGCAAGACATTCGCTACGCCGCGCGCATGTTGCGCAAATCTCCCGGCTTCACCGCTGTCGCTGTTCTTACGCTTGCCCTCGGCATTGGCGCGAACACCGCGATTTTCAGTCTGATGGATACGGTGATGTTTCGGCTGCTGCCGGTGCAGAAGCCCGAGCAGTTGATGCAAGTGGGAATGATGACGCACGGCTTTGGGCGGAGTCCGCGCACGATCTACACGAACCCGCTCTGGGAGTCGCTGCGCGCGCGGCAGGACATTTTCGGCGGCATTTTGGCGTGGGGAAACACACAATTCAATCTGGCGCCGAGCGGCGTTGCGGAAAACGTGCGCGGAATTTATATCAGCGGGAGTTATTTCCCGACGCTGGGTGTGCGCCCAGCGGAAGGGCGGCTGATCGCGCCGGACGACGATAAGCGCGGCTGCCCGGGTGTTGCCGTGCTGGGATACGGATTCTGGCAGCAGCATTTCGGCGGCGCGCCGGTCGACGGGAGAACTATTTCAATCAACGGTCATCCATTTGAGATTATCGGCGTTTCGGCGGCGGGATTTTTCGGGGCCGAAGTGGGGCATGCTTTTGACGTCGCTGCACCGATCTGTTCGGAAGCCATCGTCGAAGGGAAGAACTCGTCGCTCGACCAGCGCTCGGCCTGGTGGTTCCACGTGATTGCCCGGCAAAAGCCGGAAATCAACAATGAGCAGATTTCGGCGCGGCTCGCCGTCCTTTCGCCGCAGATTTTTGCGGAAACCGTGCCCACGAACTGGAAGCCGAGCGACCAGAAAAGATTCCTGGGATGGACGCTGACAGCGCTGCCTGCGGGCACGGGAATTTCGAACTTGCGCAGCCAGTATGATCTGCCGCTTCAGACGCTGATGGCGATTGCGGGATTTGTGTTGCTGCTGGCATGCACGAACGTCGCCAGTCTGATGCTGGCGCGCGCTGCGGCGCGGTCGAAAGAAATCGGCGTGCGATTAGCGCTGGGGGCGTCGCGACTGCGGCTGGTGCGGCAACTGCTCACCGAGAGCGTCCTGCTGTCATGTTCCGGTGCGCTGCTCGGGATATTGTTCGCGCAATGGGGCGGCCGGCTGGTGGTGAATTATATTTCGACCGGCAAGGACAAGATTTCGTTGGACCTGACGTTGGACAGCCGAGTTTTGATCTTCACTGCTGCCGCCGCTTTCCTTGCGGGTCTGCTGTTCGGCGTGCTGCCGGCATTTCGCGCCACGCGCGTGTCGTTGGCTGATGCGATGAAAGGTACATCGTCAGCGAAAACACAAGGCGATAGCAGATTCCGCGCGGGGCGATGGATGGTGGCGGCGCAGCTGGCGATTTCGCTCGTGCTGGTGGCGACGACGGGACTGTTTGTGCGCAGTTTTGCGAACCTAGTGAATCTCCCCGTGGGATTTGACCGCAGCAACGTGTTGCTTGCCAACGTGGATTTGCATAATGCAGGCCAGGCTGGCGCGCAACTTGCGACCATGCGCGAAGAAATGCTGCGCCGGGTGCGGGCGTTGCCTGGCGTGATTTCGGCGAGCGAGTCCTTGATGACGCCGATCAGCGGCGGGGTGCGGGACGATTTCATCGTCGTGGAAGGTCCCAACGCGCCGAAGGGCGACGACCGAGACGTGTACATGAACTATGTCACTCCGGATTACTTCGCTACGCTGCGTTCGCGGCTGATTGAAGGGCGCGATTTCAATGCGCAAGACAAGGCGGGCGCGCCGCAGGTGGCGATCGTGAATCAGGCTTTGGTGCGCAAGTTTTATCCGGGGATGGATCCGGTTGGGAAAACGTTTCGCCAATACGCGACAGCGACAGTTCTTGGCCCGCCATTTCTGATCGTGGGAGTCACGGGCGACGCGAAGTATGACACGCTGCGCGAAGACGCTCCACCGACGGCGTACTTTCCGCTCGCGCAGATCGAGGGTCCCCTCGAGCGCGCCAATTTCGAGATCCGCACGACAACGCGGGCTTCGCAACTCGCAAAACCTGTCGAAGCAACCATTCTGGACGTGAACAAATCCGCGGCGATTCAGTTCACGACGCTCGCGCAACAGGTGGACGATTCGCTCACGCAGGAGCGGCTGCTGGCAACACTTTCGGGATTTTTCGGCGCGCTGGCGCTACTGCTGGCAATGATCGGATTCTACGGGGTGCTCGCTTATGTGTTTCTGCAGCGGCGGAAGGAGATCGGCATCCGCATGGCGCTGGGGGCACAGCGCGGCGCGATTCTGCGTCTGGTGATGCGCGACGTGGCCATGCTTCTGCTCGTGGGAGTTGCGGCGGGATTGGCAATCACGTGGGCGACGACCCGATTCGTGCAAAGCTTGCTGTTCGATCTCCCTGCACGTGACGTCGCGACGTTTGCGCTCAGCGTGGCGCTGCTCGCCGCGGTTGCGCTAGTGGCGTGCTGGATTCCCGCGCGCCGCGCCATGCGCGTCGATCCCATGGTAGCGCTGCGTTACGAATAGTTTGGCGGTACGGGCTTGAATGCGTTTGCACGGAGGAAATATGAAACTCACGGCCTACTTTCGTTCCATTGCGGCCAAGTTTCTTCACCGTTCTCACGTCGAGAATGACATGGAAGATGAGCTGCGCTCCCACATCGAGAATCGCGCCGACGATCTCGAACGCTCCGGCCTGCCTCGCGCCGAAGCCGAACGCCGCGCGCGCATCGAGTTTGGCGGCTACCAAAAATACAAAGAAGAAATCCGCGAGTCCCTCGGCGCGCACTTTATCGAAACCCTTGTACAGGATCTGCGCTTCAGCCTTCGCATGCTGCGCAAGTCCCCAAGCTTCACGTTCGCCGCCGTATTCACGCTGGCTCTTGGCATCGGCGCAAATGCCGTTGTTTTTGCTGTCTTGAACGCAATGATCCTGCGCCCTCTGAATGTGCCTGAGCCGGAGAGCCTCTACGGAATCGAGCGGACCAGTGATAAGTTGGGGAACGAGTCGTATCCCAACTATCTCGATTTCCGCGACCGCAATCACAGCTTTGACGATCTGGCAGCTTTTGACATCGATCAGGCAGGATTCGATACAGGCGATAATCCGGACCGCGTCTGGTTCTACGAAGTTACTGGGAATTACTTCGACGTGCTCCGCCTTCATCCGTATTTGGGCCGTTTTTTCCACGCCTCCGACGAGCATGGCCCCAACAGCGCACCTTATGTCGTCCTCAACTACGCCTTCTGGCACACCCATTTTCACGATGATCCCGGCGTTGCCGGCCGCATTGTTCAACTGAATAAACATCCCTTCACCATCATTGGCGTAGCGCCGCTCGGATTCCACGGCACCTTGCTGTTCGGTTCTCCGGATTTTTTTGTGCCCCTGGTGAACCAGGAACAGATAGCCGGATCGAATTTCCTGAACGCGCGCGGAAACAACTGGATTTGGGAGACGATTGGACATCTCAGACCCGGAGTTACTCCGGCGCAAGCCGCTGCCGACCTGAACACCATTGGCGCCTATCTACAGAAGACCTATCCCAAAGACGAGGGCAAGATGACCTTCGCACTGGCGCGCCCAACTCTCTACGGCGATTACGCCGGCGGTCCGATTCGTGCCTTTCTTACGGCTCTGATGGTGCTCGCATTACTAGTTCTTCTGGCGGCCTGCGCCAATCTTGGCAGCCTGTTCGCCGCCCGCGCGGCGGACCGTTCACGGGAAGTTGCTCTGCGTCTCGCACTGGGAGCGGGCCCCGTGCGCGTTCTTCGCCAACTATTCACCGAAGCCATGGTCATTTCGGTAATGGGAGGCGCGTTGGGTTTGTGGGGCAGCGTCGTGTTGTTGCGGTTCCTGAGCGCGTGGCACCCACTGCCCAGATATCCGGTCTACGTGGCCGTCAACCCGGATGCTCATGTTTATGGAATGGCTTTGCTTTTGAGCTTGGTCAGCGGGTTGCTCTTTGGCGCGGTTCCGGTCAGGCAGATTCTCCGCATGAACCGCTACGGCGTCATCAAGTCAGGATCGCTCGCCATGGTTGGACGTGGCGTTAGTGTCCGCGATTTCCTGCTCACCGCGCAAATCGCTCTTTGTGCCGTGCTGGTCACTTCTTCGTTCGTCGCCGTGCGCGGGCTGGTTCGCTCGGCCCACGGCAATTTCGGTTTTACGCCGCAAAACGTCATACTGGTAGATACAGACCTGAATACGGCCGGCTACCATCGTGATCAACAACCCTCAATGCAGAAGCGGATGCTCGATGCGATGAAGGCACTTCCGGGCGTAAGCTCTGTGGCATTGGCTGACAGCCCGCCTTTAGCGTCGGGCTCAACTACTGACTCGAATGTCTTCACCGACAAGACAACAGATCTGCGAGCGTCGAATGCCGCCACTGACGCCACCGTGATGTGCATCTCTCCCGAGTACTTCCAGGCCGCAGGAACAGCGTTGCTCGCCGGCAGGGAATTCACGTGGAAGGACGACAAGACTGCGCCGCGCGTCGCCGTGGTCAATCAACTGTTTGCGCGCAAACTCTTTGGCTCAGTAATAAAGGCGATGGGTCAATATTTCAAGCTGCGTGATGGAGCGCGCATCCAGGTAGTGGGTGTTGCAGAAGACGGAAAATACGGCGGCCTCACCGAAGATCCACAACCAGCCATGTTTCTTCCAATCCTGCAATCGCCCTCGAGTGAAACTATGCTGGTGTTGCGCTCGCGCGGCAATTCCGAGCAGCTGGCCGCAGCCGTACGGAGCAAGCTGCGGGATATCGATTCGGGGCTGCCTTCCTACATCGAAACCTGGGATAAAGCGCTTGAGGACCCTTTGTTTGGCCCGCGGATGGCGACGGCGTCGCTCGGTGTTCTGGGCATCATGGGCGCGCTACTCTCCGTCACCGGCATCTTTGGAATGGCGGCCTATTCAGTAAGCCGGCGCAAGCGCGAATTGGGAATCCGCATCGCCCTCGGCGCGCAGCGCAAGGAACTGTTGCAGGCAGCGTTGGGACGTGCCGTCAAGCTGCTCGCTTTTGGTTCCGTGGCAGGATTGCTCCTCGGGATTTTGGCGAGCCGCGTCCTCGCCTCCATCGTCTATGAGGCTACGCCGCGGGATCCGCTTGTCCTGGCTGGCGTTGTCCTGGCCATGGTTCTGGTCGGCCTCGTCGCCACCTGGATCCCCGCGCAACGTGCGCTCTCGATTAACCCCGTGGAGCTTCTGCGTGAGGAGTGAATTGATCTCATCGCTGGAGGAAATATGAAGCTCCTTGCATCACTTCGCTCTTTCGTCTCGACAGTTTTTCACAGGTCGCGCATGGACCGTGACATGGACGAGGAGATTCGCTCGCACATCCAGAATCGCACTGATGATCTCGAACGCTCCGGGCTTTCCCGCGCCGAGGCTGAACGCCGCGCGCGTATGGACTTTGGAGGCTACCAAAAATACAAGGAAGAAATCCGCGAATCCCTGGGAGCGCACTTCATGGAAACTCTGCTGCAAGACA